>JAZFZJ010000365.1:0-4801 GCA_036443915.1 Nitrospirales bacterium | reverse complement strand
ATAAGGGCCACACCCTTCGAATCAATTTCTACGGAAAGAGAGTCAGAAGGTTCCAAAGCCCAGATTGGGCGGGCCAAGATAAAAACACCTAGACATATTAAAAGAGGAAAACGCATCGTCGGTGTCTGGGCTTTGTTTATTTGTAAAAACTTAGACTCCATTTCTCAGACTAGGGTAGAGGAAAGTTCAAGTTAAGTGGACTTGGGTGTGGCCTGTGCACTCTCGCCCCGTCATTCCCGCGGAGGCGGGAATCCATAACAAGCGTGGCATTCCTGGATGCCCGCCAAATACTGCGGGCATGACGAGTGGTGGGCTCATACTCTGCACACGATCCTAAGTTCATCCAACAATGGCTTTCACTTGAAGTACAGATTTTAACAGTTTATTCACCCTTTGTTGGATTTAAATTTGTTCGGTTTACCCCCAGATAAGGGCTCACGAAATGAGCTTTCACCTTTTTCTGCTCTCATAACGCGAGACTGATGTTTCCAGTGTACCCTTAGAATTTTCCTTTGTTCCTATTAGGATGGACTATGGTCGAGCGGGTAGGGGAAAGACAAGCGAGGAGAAGAGCGGAAACGGGAGGATAGCTTTTTAGAATCAGGGGATTCGAGTATTGTGACCATATGCATTTGCCTGCGGAAATAACAGGAGGGAACGGTCGTGAAGTTTTTCTTATTTTGGTTGTCGGGTAACGATTCCCCGACGGGTTCCTTCAGCGCTAAAGCGAGTCCAGAGCAAAGAAATATGAAGATATGTGGAAGAAAGCCCCAACCCAATAACCAGTTAGGCTGGGGCTGTGGCACTTACAACATTTGGTGATTTTCGAAGGTTAAGGTCCGAACCACGATTTCCCCATTTTCATAGCCGATGATACGACGTGTGGCGGGAAGATCCGATGCGCCAATTCGGATGTGGGTGTCGGAAAAACTATCCACATTTTTCAATGATCCGTCTTTTGGGGAAAAATAATAGACCGTGTATCGGGTGGTAAGGTGGTGCTGGTCTTGTGTGATGGTGCTGTCTTCCACGTTGATCGTAAATGCCGCTTGTGGCATCTTTCGGTTGATTTGGGAAATGCGGTTGTCTTTGATTCGATACCATGAACCCATCCCATCGCCATGAATATTCACGCGTTGTCCGAGAGGGTGCCCTTCATCATCACCTAGGGTGAGAGTATATTTCCCATCGGACTCTTGGAAGTTTCTGGGACCCCGGTGTACGGCAATCATCCCAATTTGGTTTTGAGCCCAAGTTTGAAGCTCCTCATCATCAATGGTCACGGTCACATCGCGTGGGCCTTTGACGGTGACGGTGCCTTTCGTTTCTTTGCCATTCACATTTATTTGTAAGTCGGCCTGGAACCCCTTGAAATCAGGTTGCCACCGAGCGGTTTTACCAAAAGCGGCTTGGAGAAGTTCGCGAGCTTTCGGGTCATCTTGAACTTCGGTACTTTCCTCTTTTCGGGTATACATCTCCATGAATGAGGCTCCTTTGAATGTGTGACGAGTTATAATGATTGAGGGTCCATTGAATACTGACAGTCATTATAAGGAAGTCCTTGTGACATGGACAACCGTAACAGACGTCCCCCTTCGCCACATGATTCTTTGGGTAGGTAATCCTAGCCCCGAAATCGCCCCGACTGTGCTCGAACTTCAATGCGCATTGCCTGTATTTGCCATTAGCCCACCAATTGAAGGTGATGGACAGTGAGTGTGGTGGCCGTATGATCTTCCTCTACAAGCCCCTTGAGAAGAAGTGGCCGTTCATTCGTGAGTAACTGACCATATCGTTGAAACGTGTCGGGAAACAATGTGGCATCGTACAGACCTGTCGTATCTTCTAAGGTGATAAATTCCATGGGCTCACCATGTTTGGTTGATGCTGCTTTTTCTGTAATCAGCCAGCCGACCATAGTTACGTGGTGACCGATGTGTGTGGCCATTTCTGTGGCTTGTGTGAGTTTTAGGCCTTGCAATTGTGTGGTGTAGAGTTCCAAAGGATGACACCGGAGAGGGAAGCCAAAGAGATGAATTTCATCCTGAATTAATCGTTCTGTGGAATATTCGTTGGGGATAGGGAGAAGACGAACGGTTGGCAATAACGGCCTTGTGTGTCTCAACGCCGATTGACGTGGGGAGATGCCGCAAGCGGGATGATCAGCATAGATGCGCCAGAGGAGACCGGGCCGAGTGACCTCACCGGCAATGTCATCGAAACAGCCTGTGAGAATCAAGAGGCGCGTCTGGGCGGGTTCGGGATTGAGGCGAGTGAGAAAATCATGAAAGGATCGAAATGTGCCATGGCGATGCCGTTCTTCTAACAAACGATCCACGAATGCCCGTGCCAGTCCTTTGAGTTGCATAAAGCCTAGGCGAAGGGTCAAACCCGCTCCCTGGTATGCCCACTTGCTGGCATTGATGTCTGGTGGCAGGACCGTCAAGCCCATCCGGCGAGCTTCCGACAGATACGCGAAGGTTGAATAAAATCCACCTTGATTACTAATGACAGCGGCTATGAATTCGGCGGGATAATGCGCTCGAAGATAGGCAGATTTACATGACACCTGTGCGTAGCTGGCCGAATGTGGCTTGCAAAAACTATAGCCAGAAAAACTCATGATCATGGCCCACACTGTTTGAATGGTGTGGTCATCCACGCCGCGCACGCGCGCACCAGCGATAAATTGGTGTTGATAATCCCGAAGTTGTCGCTGTTTGTGTTTCTTGCTCAGGACTTTTCGAAGCTGATCGCCATCTTCCACCGAAAAGCCAGCCAGGCCCATCGCAACTTTTGTGACATCTTCTTGATACACCATAATACCGTGGGTCTCCGCGAGCACCTCTTCAACTAATGGATGCAGCGGTCGGTAGGTTCCACCATGGGCTCGCCGGACAAATTCTTGAATAAAGCGGTTGGCAGCTGGACGAATCAGCGATGAAACGATGACGAGATACTCAAACACGTCGGCCTGGGCACACCGATGTGCAGGCATGCCCGTCCAGAGTTTTTTCAACAGGAGGCGAGTGGCAGGCGATTCAATATAAAAACATCCAATGGTCTCGCCCCGTTGAATGAGCGTTTGAGTGTCGAGATCATTCAGGGGATCCCACGTGGCATAGTCGATGTGTCGCCCCGTATTTTCGGCAACAGCTGCGATGGTGTCGCGAATGACGGCCAGCGAACGATTGCCCAAGAGATCGATTTTGACCAAACCCGCATCTTCTGTTTGATCTTTTTCCCATTGAATGACCGGAACACCCTTGGCCGCAACTTCGACGGGTACATACCGGCGCAGGTCGTCAGGAACGATGACGATCCCCCCGCAATGCAGTGACAGGTGATGAAACCGTCCTTGGAGTTGAAGCGCGAGCCTGATGATCTCAGGCCAGGGCTCGTGCAAGTCCGTGAATGCGGCTAGGCCATCAAGGTGCACGTGGTTTTCATTGTGTTGTGCCGAAGATGGCAAAAGACGAGACTGCCGAGGATGATGAGTGCGAACAGCCTGCCGAGTTGCGGATGGGATGAGATGAGATGGGGGAGTCTTCGGACTCAGAAGATCAGTGAGGGGGAGGCGAGTCAGCAGACGACTGACCTGGCGAATTTCTGCCGGAGGCATGCCATAGACTTTTGCGACTTCTCGCACCGCTGCCCGGAGAGCCAAAGTATTCTGATTGGCTACCATACCGGCCTGTCGGCTGCCATAACGTGCAAACACAAAATCCACGATGCGGTCGCGTTCATCCCAGGGAAAATCCACATCAATATCGGGTGGATCATGACGGCCAGGATTCAAAAAACGTTCAAAAAATAAATTGTGGCGGATGGGGTCCACATGTGTAATCCCTAAACAATAGGACACGATGGAAGCGGCAGCCGACCCCCGGCCACAGGTGCGAGGGGCTTGGCGGACAATCTCGTCGACGACAAGGAAATAGTGGGCGTAGCCTTTATCACGAATGACCGTGAGCTCGCGGTCGATGCGTGTGCTAACAATTGGTGTCAAAGAACCGTAGCGCCAACGGGCCCCATCATAGGTTTTCTCGCGAAGCCGGATAAACGCGTGAGAGTCCGAGAGCTGGCGGAAACTTGGGAAAATGGTCTCTTTAAACGACCATGTGGTTTGACACTGCTGGGCAATCTTCCAGGTATTGGCCATGGCATGGGGAACATGGGGAAATTGTGTCGCCAACGTGGTTGGCGGCATGAACCAATGGTAGGGCGCACAGCATGAGTCAGAAGAGAGCTGCGAGAGCGTGGTATTCAGGGCGATGGCGCGGAGAATTTGATGTAACGGGAACTCTTGTGGAGTGACAAAATGGACTCGATTAGTTGCGACAGGAGGAAGGGACACGCGCCGGCTGAAGGCCAGGGCTTGATGCATGAGCTTGCCAGGTGTGAGCTCCACATAGAGGTCGGTAGGGGAGTGGTGCTTCCAAGCCGTCAGGGCTGGAAGGTCATCAGATAGAATAATGAGGCCATGCCGGTGTTCCTGAACGGCGGCAATGCAGTCAAAGGTGGGATCACAGTGACGTTGGGAAAGCAGGCGACACAAGTTAGTGTAGCCAAAGGAATCTTTGACTAAGAGTACAGCGCGATGCTGCTTGTGGATAAGTTCGGCCCCCAAGATGGGGCGTAGGCCATGAGCTCGTGCAACCTCGATAAAACGAATAGCGCCGTACAGCCCATTTGTATCGGTTAGGGCAAAGGTCTCAGCTCCATGTGCGCGGGCAGTCTGGCATAAGGCTTCCAGCGTGGAGACTCCTTGCATCGGAGAATACTCCGAATGAACGTGTAG
>JAZFZJ010000364.1:0-12748 GCA_036443915.1 Nitrospirales bacterium | reverse complement strand
CGGTGGGAGTCAGAAACCCGGTGATCATTTTCATCGTGGTAGATTTGCCGGCCCCATTTGGGCCCAGAAAACCCAGAACTTCTCCCTTTCCCACACTGAAAGACACGCCATCAACTGCCACAATTGGGCCAAACGTTTTTCTCAAATTGTGAATTTCAACCATCGTTCCCATAGGTACCTTCCTTCACTCAACTCCATTTTATAATTCTAAATTGGATCTCCCACAAACCGGTATTTTTCGTTTTCCTCAAGATTCTTTATTCCCCAACCTCAATGAAGATATAACGGAGGCAATTCTTGTGTATTTTTTGGAGATGGTGGAGGTTTTGCAGTCATGGCCGGTTTAACGGTTTACCAAAACCGATGACCATCCCATTTCTGCTGTTCTGATGATGTAGTATACAAGGTTCGGTCAAGATGCCAAATGGCTGTGGATACTTCTGCATTATCTGGAACAGGGCCGGCCAACATACGCGCCACTGTTCCCAGGTTCCGGCAGGGTTGCCCTTTCTGTTTTACGGAGGCCCATTTCAACAATGCGACCCGAGTTTTGGGGGCTGACTGTTCCAAGCATGCAGCCTTCACCGCTTGTATCGCTGTTCGCTCCGACTGAATGTCCTTCTCGGCGCTCTGAGATTCAAGTCTTGCTTGTCCTCTCTGGCGTTGTCGACTTCGCCACCAAGCCACCAGGGTCAGCACCCACATGACCAGGAATGCTCCTGCAATCCAGGGCCATGGTCTCTTATCCATTGGAGGGGGCATGGGACCTAGTTCTAAGATTGTAGAATCTTCAGACCGTGAATCTCTATCATGGGGAGGTTCAGGTCTCACCATTCTAGGTGAGGGAGTACGTTGGGGTGACGAGATTGGTTGAGTTCCCAGAATGGTGAGTGTCCTGGCCGGAAGGTGAGCTTCTTCCCACCGTTCTGTGTCAATGTTCCACCAAGGAATTTGAATGGCCGGCACCGTGACTGTTCCAGGTTGCGTAGGCACCAAGGCGAATTTTTCTTCTCTTGTTCCAACAACCCACGTTCCATCAAAGTCGGTTTGTGTTTTGGCTTTATCGGGATAGACCTTCACGATGTCTTGGCCGGGTAAAGAGATTTCCGGCAGTTGTTCACCACGCAGACCCTTGGCGTGAATAACCACAGTCCGAGTCAAGGGGTCGCCCATCTGCAAGGTCTGGATATCTTTTGACCATGTTTCTCCGAGAACCAAATCTTTGGCCGGCAACCAGGCACGCCCATTCAAGTCTGACGGAGGTTCTTTGACGGTGAGAACGATCTCCGGACTTCGCATATGTACTTGCCGCGTGGTTTGAAAGGGATCACGGCCCAGTCTCCACTGACGATTGCCAAATAATTCTTCAAAGAGTGTTCCGCGAGTCCGGCCATCCGGAATTATTCCAGAAAATAGAACGGGAGGAATAACTTGGGTCCCACTTTTCTGTGGACTAATCGCATATCGACGTTCGGTTATTTGATAACGCCGCCCATTTCGAGTCATTTCAGACGAGGTATCTTTGCCAACCCGCTCGACGATTCCCCACTCAATCTCCGGTTCATCCAATCTACCTTCTTGCACGGAGACCGCTGAGAGCAAACGAAGCGTCAGGAACATTTGCCCTTGAAGATAAGGAACATGCGAATCCACTTCTGCTTCGATCAAGATATCGCGCCCCTCAGCGGCGCCGACTACTTGGCTCGGCTTTTTGACTGTCAACACGATAGGTTCGCTTTGTTGGTTACCTACTCGAATTGGAGGGATCGTCACGGTCCCCGTCCCTTTTGGAGCAAGCGTCGTCGTCCATCTAACCAACGAAGTGGTTCGCATGTTAATAATAGATGTGTGTTGGCTCTGAGATGTTCCCAATACCTCAAAGTTTGCTTCTAAGGGGGCCCAATCTGGTGACTCTCCGGAAGAAGCCTTATCCGTTTCCACGATGAGCTGCACGGTCTCATCTGCCATAACCGGATTTCGATCCACATAGGCTTTGACTGATTGGGCCTTCGCTGTAGAAATCAAAAAAATCCCGCTTAACCCTATGACCAAGAGGAGCCACAACCTCGTTCTTCTCACCAATTCCTCCCTTGAGACTCCATTTGCCTTCCTGACTCTCCACGACGCTGGTGCTCTAAAAGAAATTTTCGTCGCAGCAACCCCCCGGGATCATCAGGAATTCTTCGAAGCCATTGTTGGAGGGCTTGTTCTGTTTTTTGGTTTTCTGCGGTTTGTTTTGACAAGAGGGATGACGCCCTGTCTCCTTTTTTTTCAAGGTCCGAAGCCTCATCGCCAGATGGGTATTGTGAGAACCGAGATTCTTCAGCTTTCTCTTCCTTAGGAGATTCAGATTGTGGCTTTCCAGAAGCCGATTTTTGGTCAGAGGGATTCTGAGGCTCTTTAGATTTGTTTGCCCTATCTGAGGGGTCAGACTCCGTCAAGGAATCTGATTTGTCTTGGTTTCCTTGTCCTGAATCACTCTGTCTCGGGCCAGATTGTTTGCCGGGTGATTCAGAGGCTTGATTTGATTCCGACGGTTCCCCCTTTGCCCCCTCATCCCGACTCTCCTGTTTAGAGGATGAAGAATCTGATTGCTGTGATTGGTCTTCTTCTGGCGTGGGAGAGTGCTGTTTTTCCAAGAGCTTTTTGATGATTTCCAAATTATGTTGCGCGTCTAGGTGATCAGGCTGTTGGGTTAACGCCGTTTGATAGGATGCTAACGCCTCTTCATAACGGCCGAGATTAGCCAAGGCGTTGCCTCGATTGTAATGTCCCTCCGATGAATCCACTTTAGAAAATGCCTGTTCAGCCTCTTGATACTGCCCAGCCCGGTAATTGGCAATGCCCTTCCAGTCAGGATCTTGAAACAACGTTGCCGCTGCTTCTGGAGCGTCCCGCTCCAGAGCTCGAACTCCTTGTTGATCAGGACGTAGCCAAAGATTCTCCCAAGAAAAGGCTTGGCTAACTTGAGGTACCAGAAGCAACATGACCATCATTCCTAGCCACCCCGATCGAAATGCCGGCACAGACAGGGCCAGCAGAGCCACCAGTAACCAAGGTCCCTCTTCCTGCCAAAGATCTGTCGTGCGATGAGAAGGTGATGTCGAAGTTGAAGCAGTCTGGGACGGAACCGAAGGAAGCAACCGGTTAATATCCTCGTCATCCAATGTCACTGTGGCAAAGTGTCCACCTCCTGCTTGGGCCATCGACTGAAGAGAGGGGAGATCTAATTTGGGAATGACTATAGCGCCACCCTGATCTTTCAGAAATCCACCTTGTTCGGGAATGGGGGCACCATCCACGGTGCCAATCCCTAGCACAGAAATCCTCCGCCCTTGGGCGCGCAATTTTTCAACCACATCCAATGTGGAATATTCTCCATCGCTATCCGTTAACAGCAAAATGTCCCCACCGGCTATCCCGACTTGCATTAATAGTTCATTAGCCTCCCACAACGCCAAGTCGGACCGACTGCCTTGAAGAGGCATGAGTTCCGTCTCCAGAGATTGCACCAAGGTCACCATCGTATGGGCATCGTCCGTTAGGGGTGAGACGACGAATGATTCACCAGCATACACCACCAAAGCCGTTTGTCCTTCTTGACGCACTTTAAGAATATCCAAGATTTTGTGCTTGGCACGGGTCAACCGGGAAGGAGCCACATCCTGTGCATCCATGGAACGAGACAAATCCAACACCATCACCAATGCTGATTCTGCTCGAAACACTTGCTGCGGTAACTTAGACCAGACCGGGCCAGCCAGAGCCAAGACTGCCAGTGACCATCCTAAACCTAGAAGAATGAAAGGCATACGGCGCTTGGTTCCCTCCGTTCCCACTAGCAGATGGGGCAGGAGATGGGCGTCACAGACCGACTCCCATACCTGCGCGGTTGCTCCCCTTTTGGCTAATACCAGCAAAAGACCCAATAAGGGCAGAAAACCCCATAACCACTCTGGTCGAAGAAAATGAAAGGAATCCATGTTATGTTCCAGCCCCTGCACGAGTAGGGATTGGTTCTGCCTTCCACCCCTGGTTTATCGGCAATCTGTTTTCCAAGACAAAGAAGGTGGCAAGAAAAACTGAGAGGGCTAACGCCAATCCTAGGGGCCATATATACAATTCCCTGGTAGGCCGAAACATTTCGGTTTCGGTCGTCGCCGGTTCCAGACGATCTAATTCATCATAGACAGAAGTTAATCCGGCCGTATTCTTGGCTCGTAGGTACAGGCCTCCAGTGGATTGAGCAAGATAGCGAAGGGTTTCTTCATCAAGATCTCGCGAAGGGTTGACCGTCTGGGTACCGAAAAATGATGGAACTTCCATACGATCTGCACCAACACCGATGGTATAGATTCTAATGCCCTGTCCTTTTGCCAATTCGGCCGCTTGCTTGGGTGACACTTCACCGGCCGTGTTGGCTCCATCCGTCAATAACACCAAGACCCGACTCCCATTTGGTTGTTCTTTGAGCCGTTTCACCGAAAGCCCAATGGCATCGCCAATAGCCGTTTTTTGACCGGCTAAACCAACCACGGTTTCTGTTAACATAGTCCGGACGGTGTCTCGATCAAAGGTCAGAGGGGTCTGCACATACGCTTGCGAGCCAAACACAATCAATCCGAGTCGATCGCCTTGCCGACGAGCGATAAACTCTCCGGCCACTGCCTTGACAACCTCCAAGCGCGTGACTTCTTGTCCATTTAAAGAAAAATCGGGAATTTTCATGCTACCGGAAATGTCGACTGCCAGCATCAGATCACGCCCACTGGTCGGAAGACCCACTGGTTCACCCATCCACTGAGGTCGTGCCGCCGCAACGAGAAGAATGAGCCATATGATAATGGCCCCCCAAAAAAATTTTGAGGGCCAAGTACGGCTGCTCACGACAGTTCGACCAGACTGAAGAGTCATGATGTCTGCATAATTTGGAACCCTCATGGCACGGGCTGATGTTTCTGGGGCAGGGGGAAACCACCGGCGAATGACCCAGGGGAGAGGGAGTAAGACCAACACCCATGGCCAAGCCAAGGTGATCATGGGGTATTCCTCCGTGAGGATGGGGAAACGTGCTGAATCCATTTTTCGACCAAGGGCATCAGATCAGTCGCTGACGCCAAGGCCTGCTGTTGGTAAGGCCCTACACTCAAAAGAGAGCCCACACCCTGAGTAAATTGATTCGTCTGCCCGACTTCATCTAAGAACCGAAGCCAAGCATTGCCCACCAGCCCCGCCACCTCCGTGCGAGGAAAGGTCGCCAACGCCAATCGTCGGACAATTTCTGACAGTCGTCCAACAGCCCATTGATCGTCTTGATTGTGCCTATAGTGGTTTTGGACTATGCCCAGTTCGAGAAGGGCGAGCCGCCGCGCATGGGTCCGGCGTCGGTAGCTTCGGATCCACATGAACACGATGACACCAAACACCACGAGTCCCAATACCATCCACCAACCCCATGCAAGAGGCCACAGGGAAATCGGATCAGGCAGATGCACATCACGGAGTTCTTGTAAGGGGTCACCCGAAGTCGGCATGTTAGGCCACCCCCGTCACCCCAAGGTGAGCAGCACTTCGCCGGTTCCCTAGATTCTGGAAACCACGGCGTAGTTGAAAAGGAATATCGTCATGAGTTCCCAAGGGAATAAACCCAATCCCGCGTGTAAGACACATCATCCGCACATCTTCATATCGTTGCCAAAATTGCTCCGAATAGGATTGGACCATTTGGGCCGATCCTGTATTCAAGATTCCCATCTGTATCCCATCGGTGACGGGATAGTGACCGGGAGGTGGGGCCTCCTGTTCCAATTGGTCATACATCAACAGGGCGACAATCTCATGATGGCTACTCAATCGGATGAGGCTATTCTTGGCCTGTTCATCCCACTCGCGAAAATCACTCAACAAGAAAATGAGACTTCCGGGCTTCGCCGTTTTGATCACCCGATTCAAGGCCAACTGAAAAAGAGACGGGGAGTAACCAGTAGGTTGAACAATCTGAGATGGGGCGGAATTCGTTTGAACCAAGAGGTTGAGGAGTCGGAGCACGCCTATTCTTCCCCCTCTGGGCCGTAATTCCACATGGTCAACATCTGAAAAAACCACAGCGCCGACTCGATCTCCTCGTTCCTGAGACGCCCATCCCAATAGCGCCGCGGCATGAGCGGCAATAACAGATTTAAACGCCACTTTGGTTCCAAATCGCATCGCTCTTCTCGCATCCACTACCATGAAGACCGGTCGCTCTCGTTCTTCACGAAAGACTTTGAGGTAGGGTTCGTTTGTCCGGGCCATCACACGCCAATCCATTAAACGGACATCATCTCCCGGTTGATAGCGTCGGGATTCTTCAAAATCAATTCCTCTTCCCTTAAAGGGTGACCGTTCTCCCCCTGCTAACAACGAATGCACCCGTTTCTTGGCCCCGACCCCTAAGAGGCCCGTCTGATAGCGTAGGTTGATGAGATCGGCCAGCCGGACCTCCACTCCCTGTAACCCCAGAGATCGGTTCTCCCGCCAGGAGGAGGACAACCTCTGTTTACGGAACGGCCACATGATTCAAGATTTCCGAAACCACCTGATCGGTGGTAATACTTTCGGCCTCGGCTTCAAAGGTGAGCAAAATTCGGTGGCGCAACACATCATAAGCCACAGCCTGAATATCTTCCGGTGAGACATAATCGCGCCCTTCCAACCAGGCATGCGCTCTCGCACACCGTTCTAACCCAATCGTCGCTCGCGGACTGGCTCCAAACCGAACCCAACGCTTCAGAGCCTCGCTGTAAGGCCCCGGATCGCGAGTAGCCACCACCAGTTGAACGACATACTCTTCAAGCGTGGGGGCCAAATACACATCCCAAATTTGCTGACGAGCGGCAAGAATTATTTTTTGTGGAACCGGGGAGATACTTTCAGCCGCTTTTCCGGGACCAGCTTTGGTTTGGTGCCGAACGAGTGCAGCAATTTTCCGTTCACCTTCTACATCCGGATACTGCACTCGAACATAAAGGAGGAAGCGATCCAATTGGGCTTCGGGCAACGGATAGGTGCCTTCCTGCTCAATAGGATTTTGGGTCGCCATGACCAAAAACAATTCAGGCAAGGGGTAGCTGGTTCGCCCGATAGTCACCTGATGTTCCCCCATGGCTTCTAGCAGGGCGGCTTGCACTTTGGCCGGAGCCCGATTGATTTCATCAGCCAGGACGAGGTTGTGAAAAATGGGGCCATGCTGGAAGCGGAAAGAGCCGTCTTGAGGGCGATAGATATCCGTCCCTGTGATATCAGCGGGAAGCAAATCAGGAGTAAATTGAATCCGGTGAAAATCAGCCTCAATTCCGCAAGCCAGCGTTTTGATAGCTGTGGTTTTAGCTAAGCCTGGCGCTCCTTCAACCAGAAGGTGCCCATTGGCCAACAGAGCAATCAGGAGCCTGAGGGTTAATCCCTCTTGTCCAATCACCTGTTGATTCAGGAAGGCCCGAAGCCGGGAGATATGGTCGTGTTCAGATCCAGACATGAGTCTTGGAATGAACCTGATGAGTTACATCGGTCAAATAATTATCGCAATCTCTCAGAGAATTACAGGTCTAACCCTGGTGCGGCATCGGAAATTATTCCCTTCCCTTCAATGGCCGCATGATTTTTAGTTATTCCCCACATAATAAAACGCCAATATAAAGAGTCAAGAGGGTTGGGCTAAGTAACGCTATCCAAGGCAGAATTTTCAAAAAAAAATGCCTGGTCACCCTTTACATACTGCAGTTATCCTCCACAATAATAAACATAGGGAAGGACTTCACCTTGAATTCCCATTAACCTGGAGGCAATATGGACACTGGTTATCCTGCACTCATTCCTGATCTTGTTCCTCCTCTCAAAGAAGCACAACCCCAATCGGCCAAACCGGATCCTCACCAGGGAGATCAGTCCGATCCTTTAAAAGTTCCTAATCCAGCACAAATTCCCTCCAATCCACAAAACAATTGACCACCCTTCATTATGATCGCCCCACTGTCTTGTGGTTAAGGCCTAAGGGAGGCCAAACCACCCCCAAAAAAATTTCTTTACCATCTCCACATTAATGAGGTCCAAATATCATATGGTGTGTTATTGGGCCCAGTGACCTGCATATTCACGCCATAGTCAGGATGGTGAATGGGCGCGCCGTTGAAAAAGTCCGCCAGCGGCGTTCTGGGGCCTTTGTCGTCCTCAGGTACTCCATGTACACTCCAGACGCCAAAGCTCCCGCGGCCTTGTCCAAGGAAAGGCCCGTCTTGGCGCCACCGGGTTGGGGGGATGAGCCAGTGGAACTTTTTGAACAGGCCCCCGGCTTATGATGATTCATGGAATTGGTCAGATGGGATTAGCGCTCTGAAAATTTTGATTTATTCAACAGCTACTGAATCATTTAGAGCAAGAAGAGGTTTTTTTCGGTTCAGTTTATCCATGGGCATAGAAGCGGATGGTGCGGCTATTCGGATTGCGGGGTCATTTAACACTTTAGGAATAGGCCCTAGTCTCCGAGGGCGATTTGGAGCTAAACGCAAGAAGAATTCACCTCGACAAGGGATGCATAAGCCACTCGAATGGGGCCGGGTACCGTTGCCCAAACAGGTCGAAAGAATCGTCCTTTGAATTTTCTTAAAACAAGGTATAGACGAAGGGAGCAACAGCTGACCCCTCGCTCAGGATGATGAGGCCGCCTAGCAACAGGAGCATGATGATAATAGGGGCCAACCAGAACTTTTTCCGTTCCCGCATGAAATCCCAGAGTTCCCCCAAAAATCCTGCCATCGATTGTTCCTCCTTAGAAGGGTTTCAGCATATGGTCCGCTGCTCTAGCTGTTTTAGGGACACGATAGCTATCTGCTTTGGAGTCATAGCCGAGTTGAAGTGGTCGCTTTCCTAACAGCCTCATGACAAACGCCATGGGAGTAAAAATCCCAAAAAACATAATCCCTAGAATAATCCGAGAATTGAACCAGCCTAATTTTTCGCCAAACTTCATCCATACCCGATAGATAGGGTTGAGACCCTGGGGGAAGAGAATTCCCATCGTCCCAAAGGTTCCCGCGATGATACTCGCCCATACTCGAATATTGTCTCCTCGAATGACCAGGGGCCACAGAGTCACCACGAGAAAGACTCCGGCCATTAACAGGCCAAACGAGCGAAGATCTGAAGTTGTTGGTTGAGAAGTATTGGAGTTCATGTTTCCATTCTGTCCACTTAATCTAATTCAAATTCTTTCATCCACGATTCATCTTTGGGCACGGGATTTTGATGTTCCTTTAAGAGGATACAATTTTCCAGCACGAGCACATCCATTTCTGTCCGCATGAAACAGCGGTAGGCATCTTCAGGCGTGCAGACAATGGGTTCTCCACGAACATTGAATGAGGTATTGATCAAGACCCCACAGCCTGTGTGTTCTTCAAACGCTTTCAACAAAGCATAGTAGCGGGGACTCACATCCGATGAAACGGTTTGCACTCGAGCGGAATAATCGACATGGGTCACGGCCGGAATATCCGACTTCGGCACATTGAGGAGATCAATCCCCCAAAGCTGCTGTTGGTCGGCTTTCACATCTCGCCGCCGCTTCTCGACGACAGGGGCCACCAGCAACATATAGGGACTATCGATATCCATCTCAAAAAAATCTGAGACTCGTTCTCTTAAGACGGAAGGGGCAAAGGGACGGAACGATTCTCGATATTTGATTTTTAGGTTCATAACCGATTGCATCTTCTCGCTACGAGGATCCCCTAAGATACTTCGTCCTCCCAATGCCCGAGGACCAAATTCCATAGGGCCCTGCATCCATCCAACAACCTTTTCTTGCGCCAAATATTCCGCCACCCGACTAAAAAAATTTTGATCCTCCACCCGCTCATACTTCGCATCAAGTTGCTTGAGTATGTTCTCGATTTCCTCGTTGGAAAAGCATGGGCCCAAATAACTGCCCCGCATGGCATCGCCAGGCCCTACATTGTTCCGAGGTTGGTTGAGATGGTGGTAATGCACAGTTAAGGCAGCGCCCAAGGCACTCCCGGCATCTCCCGCCGCTGGTTGAATCCAGAGGCCTTGAAAGGGTCCTTCGCGCAAAATCCTTCCGTTCCCCACACAATTTAAGGCGACTCCACCGGATAAGCAGAGGTTTTGGATACCAGTCTCTCTTTGCAGGGTGTCGGCCAAACGAAGCATGACTATTTCCGTCACTTCTTGGATAGACCTCGCGAGATCCATTTCCCGTTGGGTGAGGGAGCTTTCGACCTCACGTGGCGGACCACCAAATAGGGCATCGAACTTTTTGTTGGTCATCCGTAAACCGGTACAGTAATCGAAATAGTCCATATTGAGCCGGAAGGTCCCATCTGCCTTCACGTCAACCAAGTTTTCTAAAATCGTGTTGACATATTTCGGCTCCCCATACGGAGCCAACCCCATGACTTTATATTCCCCAGAATTCACCTTAAACCCGGTATAATACGTGAAAGCGGAATACAGCAGCCCCATAGAATGAGGGAAAGGAATTTCCCATAAGGGTGTCAGGTGGTTGCCTCGCCCAATCCAAGCGGAAGTCGTGGCCCATTCTCCCACTCCATCCATACACAGCACGACGGCTTCATCAAACGGCGAGGGGAAAAAAGCCGCGGCCGCGTGAGACTCGTGATGTTCACCAAACAACAAAGGCGGTATAGGGTCCTTCTTTCCCAGTCCCCCAACTTGTCGAAAAGACTTTTCCAGAAGGTTTCGAAAGAATAACTTTTCTTTGATCCAAACCGGGATGGCCGTCAGAAAAGATTTCAGCCCTTGAGGGGCATAAGACAAATAGGTTTCTAACAAACGTTCAAATTTCAGGAAGGGTTTATCATAGAAGACAATATAGTCAACCTCGGGAAGACTGAGCCCACTTTGCCGGAGACAAAACTCCACGGCCTTATGAGGAAACCCCGCATCATGCTTTTTCCGGGTGAAACGCTCCTCTTGGGCAGCTGTCACAATCTGCCCATCCTGTACCAAACAAGCGGCACTATCATGATAAAAGGCCGAAACACCCAGAATCGAGGTTGGATTGTTTTCCTGATTCTTCATAGTTTTTTTTATTTAGTGAGACTCCATGTCTACGCCTTCATGTCATTCTTAGGGTACTCTCAAATACCAGTTATTCCAAGGGCAATACCCCAAAAGTCCAAAGTCAAAGGATCTAGAGAGAATTTGGGGGAAATCGAAATAATGGGTCAAATCCTCCATTGGAACTTCTATCTTCAGTTAAGAAATTGATTGGGATATTACTGGAAAATTTCCTCAAAAAACCCTTTCATATGATTCCAGGATCTCTGATCGGCCCTTTCCTGATATTGCAATCCTTTCACACCATACTGATTGGAGGAAGGATTCGTAAAGCTGTGCTGAGCCCCTCCATAAACCACCATGTGCCAATCCAACCTTGCCTCATCCAAGGATTTCTTAAAATCGGCAATGTGTTCGGGCGTGAGGAACGGATCTGCCTCTCCGTGGGCAACCAGAATTTTGGCTGAGCTGGTAATTTTTTGCGAAGGAAGGGGAAGTGGGAGGGATCCATGAAAACTCACGACTCCTTTCACTGGCGCACCGCTATACACTAATTGCATCACCGTGGCTCCTCCGAAACAATATCCTATGGCGGCCAGACGGGTGGGATCCACTCGTGGATCCGCCTGAAGAAGCTCTAACCCTTTCCTTGCCTTCGCCTGCCAAGCTTTTACATTAGCCGTAGTTTGCTGCATCCATTGACTCGCTTCTTCAGGGTGAGTGGTCACTTTCCCTTTCCCATACATATCCACAGCCAGCGCCACATATCCCAACGCAGCTAATTGTTCCGCGCGAGATCGTGCATAGTCGTTTAATCCCCACCATTCATGGAAGACCAAAACCCCTGGTCGCTTTCCCTTCACAGTATCATCCCAAGCTATGATTCCCTCTAATGAAACCTCCCCGTGATTGTAGGGTATCGGTTTAACCTGTATCTTGGCTTCAGCAATCGAAGGCCATAAAAACAAGAAGGAGATGAGAAACAGGATAGGTGGGTAATTCATGGTTTCTCCTCTAAATAGGTGAAATAAAAAAGGTGTGAGAAGAAAATTTTGGCGGCGTTGTATTTGCATTATACTGAATTTCATGATCTTCTGACTATTTCTGGAACCATTTCACCTGATGGCTTTCCCTCATTAAATGATCCATCGAATGGCCATCCTACTCACGTGGAGAGTTTTGTTATTCAAAGACTATGCGGTTGGGGATCTCCAACGAAGAGAGAGTAGATAAATTTTCTTTTTGGATCGGTGAAACTCCAGAAGAATCGTGGCTTCCAAATCTTGATCAGGAGAAATGAGAAGGTGGTACTGTCCTTCGGTCATCATGATCACCAGAGAGTTGGTCCGTTGGACTTCCCCTTTTAATTCTTCCAGAGCAAAATTATCCGCCAAATTTTCTCCGACAATCCTGGCGTTTCCATGCAGGTAGTTCCAATAAAATTGATCCTCATCACTACGCCAACCCCAAGATTGGAAAGCTAATATAGGATCATTCTGCCCGGCAAGCCAACGTTGGTTTTCATGAAGTATGAACCGGGGCGAACCTTTATCGTGAATACATGGAATAATGAACCCCGTGACGGTCAACATCAATGCCAGCCCCATAACCCCAACACCCATAAGGCCCACCCGCACACGATTCATCACTGCTAGCCCTAGTAGGGAAATCCCAA
>JAZFZJ010000363.1:0-16692 GCA_036443915.1 Nitrospirales bacterium | reverse complement strand
GCGGTCAAACCGGCCCGGCCTCAAAAGGGCTGGATCTAACACATCAGGCCGATTAGTAGCCGCAACTAAAATGACGCCTTCCGTGGTATCAAAACCATCCATTTCCACCAATAATTGATTGAGCGTCTGTTCACGCTCATCATGCCCCCCACCAAGACCAGCTCCACGCAATCGGCCAACCGCATCAATTTCATCAATAAAAATGATACAAGGTGCGTGTTTTTTCCCTTGCTCGAACAAGTCACGGACCCGTGAAGCCCCAACCCCCACAAACATTTCCACAAAATCCGACCCACTAATGGCGAAAAATGGTACACCCGCTTCCCCCGCAATGGCTTTGGCCAACAAGGTTTTCCCCGTTCCTGGAGGCCCAACTATTAACACGCCTTTCGGAATCCGTCCCCCTAATTTTTGAAATTTTTGTGGGTCCTTGAGAAAATCAATAATTTCCACCACTTCTTCTTTAGCTTCATCTATTCCCGCTACATCCGCAAAGGTGATTTTTTTCTTCTCTTCAGTCAGAAGGCGTGCTTTGCTTTTCCCGAAAGAGAGTGCTCGATTTCCCCCAACTTGCATTTGACGCATCAGGAAAAACCATAAACCCAAAAAGAGGATAAATGGCCCCCAGGACAGTAAAAAGGTGATATACCAAGGATTATCTTCTGGAGGTTTCGCTTCTATCTGGACGGATTTCTCTCGAAGAGCCTTAACTAAGTCTGGATATTCAACCGCGTAAGTATGGATTCGGGTGCCGTCTTTCAGTATCGCACTAATGTTGTTATCTTTGATAATAACTCGTTCAACATCCCCTCGTTCCAGATGTGACATAAACTCGCTAAAAATTACAGGATCTTCCGGATGCTGATTGGGCACGGTAAACAGATTAAACAATAAAATCATGAACAGGCAGACAAAGACCCAAAACAATAAGTTTTTCACCCGAGAGTTCATACTGAGGATAACCCCCTTAACAATTTAAATGAGTTGTGGGGCCAAATTGGTCCAACCATATGATTCTATCACGCACTTTTTGGAACTGACAACCACAATGGGCCTAAGATTGGTCAGCCAGCTTTGGGTCAAGCTTGGCTAAATAGAGAAGATTCCGATATTTCTGTTGAAAATCCAAGCCATATCCCACCACATACGTGGCTGGAATTTCAAAACCGACATACTGAAGAGCAATTTCGACTCGTCGGTTGGCCTGTCTACTCAACAGGGCACAAACAGCTATGGAAGCCGGCTTCTGTTTCCTCAATGGTGCCACTAAATATTTAACCGTCCTTCCAGAATCCACCATATCTTCCACGAGCAACCCATGACGTTTGGTGACCTTTTCGGTCAACTCCGTCCAA
Organism: Nitrospirales bacterium; assembly: GCA_036443915.1. Lineage (GTDB taxonomy): Bacteria > Nitrospirota > Nitrospiria > Nitrospirales > UBA8639 > Nitrospira_E. Next base: position 15,337 of record JAZFZJ010000363.1, on the reverse strand, counting down.
ACTTTGACGGGTTTGGCCGAACAGCCACCTGTCATTTTAGTCTTGGCCAGCAAAAAGTCAATTTGAATCGGCAATCGAATGACTCGAACCAAATTAGCAAAAAACACATAATGCCCCTTTCAAGACGTCGACGACCAAAAGATCATTTCCCTGGTAATCTTGAGAAATCCGCTTGCCCAGCTCTTTGCTCCGAGCTCGCATGGCCTCTTGGGTGATTAACGGTTTTCCATAAATGTGATCCCTCGGTTATTCCATTCAGACGGTCATTGTGGCAATAACGATTGATGTGGTTGAAGGTGAAACCTGAAACCGTTCATCCTCCCGTAATCCCCCAACCCAAAGAATGCCTTCTGGTGCCACCAATAAGGGAACTTTGTGACGTTGAGACCGAGGCAGTTTGATATCCGAAAAAAAATCTTGCAGTTTTTTTTTCCTGCCCCCCAATCCCTTTGGACAAAAAACATCACCTGGCATCCAGCTTCGCAGTGTTAATGGGGGAGTGAAGGTCTCAGCATCCGCATGCATCTCGGAGGACGGAACTTCAGCTTCAACCCTGGTCGAATTTTTCATCGAAACCACGATCCGTTGTCCTGTGGGGAGCCACACTACTTCACCAGGAATCGGTAGGGACACACATCCTGGCTGTGAAAGATCAGAGAAATGTGGTTTCGCACTACCTTCTCGTCGAATGATCAACTGGTCATATTCCTGGTTAATCTTGACCCCATGACATTCCATGGCCCAACCAGATTGCCCACGTTCCACCCGATTTAAGAGACATTGCACCTCATCGAACCTGGGCCCCTGCGCCTTTCCCATCATTTGTTGAAGACTGGAGCGCAATACCCTACGGCGAATCGTCACCGGTAAGGAAAGGAAGGCGCCTCGTTCTAATTGGATTTCGTGTTCACTCTGGGATACGCAGATTCGCCGAAAGGCTTCAGCTGCGACGCACTCAAGATATCTATGATCATCCCGAAGCATTTCTGCTTGACGAGACAAAACTTTGACAACACCAGGAGAATAGCCTTTCAGTTGGGGTATCAATTCCTGACGAAGCCGATTTCGAAGATAGATCGGTTGATGATTAGAAGAATCCACCCGGAATTCTAGGTGTCGATCCCGTAAATACGCCATAATCTCACTTCGGGAAATATTGAGGAGCGGTCGCACCACCTGCTCCCCCCGTTTAGGGGGCATACCTCCCAAACCTCCGGTCCCACTTCCCCGTAGCATCCACATGAGCACCGTTTCGGCTTGATCATCTTCAGTATGGCCTAAGGCGATTTTGGTGGCTCCCGTCTCCCGAAGCATTTCCTCCAACGCCCGATAGCGACCGCCCCGGGCATACTCCTGGATAGACTGGTTGTTCACTTTGGCATCGTATTTGTTCAAACAAAGCTTCCGAATAGTGATGGGCACTCCCAATTGCACCCCTAAGGTCTCCACAAAGGCAACATCTGCTTCACACTCAGCTCCTCGGAGACCATGATTGACATGTCCAAGTATCACTTGCCAATTCCACTCTGGACCCAGCGCCACCAAGCAAGCGACCAAGGCCACGGAATCTGGTCCACCGGAGACGGCCACCAAAATCCGGTCTCCAACGGCCAACAAGTCCTTAGCCAAAATGGCTAGATGAACTTTTTGTTCAAAATTAAGAAGACGAGGCTGTCTACCCATCTAAGAACTGCTCCCTTGGACCACAGAATGATTTCTGGGGTTGCCAGTATAATCATGTAAGATTTCCCTGGCTTGTAGGCCATCTTGATCCATTTGTCGCAAAAGATCATCCACGCTGGTAAAGGTCATGTCTCCACGAACCCTTTCGATAAATGATACCGAAATAACCTCCCCGTAGAGCTCAAGGGTTTGATCAAAAATATGGACTTCCACTAACCGCTCGCCCTCCTGAAAAGTCGGGCGTTTGCCAATATAGGCAATGGAATCCAAACATTCCCCATTTACAACGGTTACCGTGGCATAAATGCCATCTGCAGGAAGCATGCGATGATGGGAAATCCGCAGATTGGCAGTCGGCCATCCCAATTGACTCCCTCGTTTTTCACCAGAGATCACTGCGCCCTTTAACATATAGGGCCGTCCCAGACATTGCGCGCCCTCCATCACATTGCCAGCAGCCAGGGAGGTCCGGATACGGGTAGAACTAACCACATGTTGTCCCATCACCACGGGGGCCATGGGCTCGACGGAAAAGTTTGCCTGCTCTCCTAGTGTCATAAGCTCTTTAACCGTACCACTCCGTCCTTTCCCAAAAACAAAATTATCCCCTACCAAGAGCTTTCGAACCCCAAGCCCATCACGTAATACCTGTCCAACAAATTGAGCAGGAGTCAACACAGCTAACTCCTTCGTAAAAGGTAAAATGATCAGTTCGGCAATCCCAAGTTCCTCAAAGAAATTAAATTTTTCCTGGTCATCGGATAGAAATTTATGGACGGCCCCGGGGCGCAACACCTCGATGGGATGGGGATCAAAGGACAAGACCATTGGACACCCTTTTATCTGTTGGGCTCGCTCGACGACCGACTGCACTAAAGCCCGGTGGCCCAGATGCTGTCCGTCAAAATTACCAATGGTGAGAACAGGAAAGGGGGCAAGGGGAGTCGGCGGTAACCCTCTGGTAATGTTCATAGGCCATCGGGATTGAGGAGACCAGCTGCCTCCTTCGCAAAATAGGTCAGAATGAGGTCGGCTCCTGCACGTTTAATGGAAACCAAACTTTCCATTATAAGAGAAGGTTCGCTGATCCAACCCAATTGGCCCGCCGCTTTAATCATGCTGTACTCCCCACTGACTTGATACGCCGCCACGGGAACCGTGGCCATGTCACGAACGCGTCGGAGAATATCCAGATACAACAACGCAGGTTTCACCATCACGATATCCGCCCCTTCCTGAATATCCAGGTCGACTTCGCGCAACGCTTCTCGCCCATTAGCTGGATCCATCTGATAAGATCGTCGATCTCCAAATGAAGGACTAGAAAAAGCGGCATCCCGGAAAGGGGCATACAAGGCTGAGGCATATTTGGCAGAATAGGCCATAATGGGCAGCTGGGAAAATCCCTGTTGGTCTAAGGCATCGCGAATGGCCTTGACCCGTCCGTCCATCATATCCGAAGGGGCGACCATATCCACACCAGCTTCAGCATGGCTGAGCGACATCGCCCGAAGACAATCCAACGTTTCATCGTTCAGAATCCGACCCTCCCGAACAATTCCACAATGCCCATGAGAGGTATATTCGTCAATACACACATCAGAAATGACCATTAAATCAGGAAGCCGGTCTTTAATAGCTCGAACTGCCTGCTGAACAACCCCCTCTTTCTCATAGGCAGCGGACCCTCGTTCATCTTTGTATTCAGGAATCCCAAACAAGATAACTGCCGGAATTCCCAAGGCCCAGGCCTCACTAGCTTCCTGAACCACACGATCCACAGACCAACGAAATTGACCAGGCATTGAATCAATTGGTTCCTGTTTGTTCGCACCAAACGTCACAAACAAGGGATAGATCAGGTCCGATGGTGTTAACAGTGTCTCTCGTACCATACGCCTGAGCGATTCATGCTGGCGTAATCGCCGCAATCGATGGATAGGGAAACCCATATTCGTTTCTAGTCTCGCGTGAATAATTGCAATCGAAAATTTCTCAATTGACTTTCCACGTCACGCTATCCCCTTATTTGCGTGGCAAATTGGTTAAGAACACAACCAGATCCCGCACGGAAATCATACCCACCATTTGCCCATCTTTGGTAATACCCAAATGTCGGATATGTTGTTTAGCCATCAAATCATTCGCATCCAACAAGGTACGATTACCCTCAATGGAGGCAATGGGAGCCGACATGATTTTTTCGACCGAAGTTTCCATGGGATCTGCTCCTGTGGCGACAACCCGTCTCACCAGATCTGTATCGGTCAGAATACCAATTATTTCTTCTCCACTGGTCACAAAAATACTACCAATCCCATTGTCGCGCATCATTAGTGCCGCGGTTTTGACCGACACGTCACGATCAACTTTCACAATTTTTTCTATCGGAACCATACAAGATTTGACAGGAACCATGTTTCTACTCCTCCAATCAATCGGTTAACAAAACGTGGTGCCAATAACTTCCCCACACAACAATCATCATAGTCACGTCAGTGGCACATTCATGAGAGGCTGGCTCGCATGCGCAACAATCGCCTCAACCAAGGCCGGAACGGTGTTTTCAGCTGCCACCACATCCACAGACAAACCTTCCTCCTGAACCGTTTTGGCGGTAATTGGTCCAATACAGGCCACCGTGGCATGCCGAGTTAACTCTTGCAATGCCTGCCGATTTGGAAATAACTGACAAAAATTTCGCACCGTGGATGAACTCGTAAAGGTGAGATAATGAATTCCCTGGCTTCGCAAGCGATCAAAAATGGGCGCCATATCTCTATCAGGCGGCACGGCTTGATAAGCATGGACCACCTGAACGAATGCACCCATCTCGGCCAATTGGTCAGGAAGAATCTCACGGGCCACCTTCGCGCGCGGGATGAGAATTTTTTTCCCCTTCACCCCTACCCCCTCCATAGCTTCTAAAATACCTTCGGCCTGAAAATCTTGGGGAACCAAATCGGCCACCAATCCCCAACGAGCAGCTTCTTCCTTGGTCCGTGGCCCAATACAACAAACACGAACCCCTGCCAAACTCCGCGTATCCTTTTGATGAAATCCCAGACGTCCCATGAACGACTGCACCCCGTTGACACTTGTAAAAATCACCCAATCATACGTGGAGAGCCCTGCAATGGCCTCATCAACGGGGCGCCAGCTATCGGGAGGACGAATCTCCAAAGTCGAACATTCCACCGGCTCAGCCCCATGCGCGGCCAACAATTTAGAAAGAGCCGGCGCCTGCTCACGCGGCCTCGTCACCAACACCCCTTTTCCGAATAATGGTCGGGATTCATACCAATTGAGCTTGTCACGCAACCGAACCACTTCGCCGACCACAATGACGGTTGGAGGACTCATTTCTGCCTTCGAAGCCTTTTCCACAATATCTGCAAGGATCCCTACCACAGTCCGTTGACGCGCATAGGTTCCCCATCGAATGATGGCGACGGGCGTTGTCGGCGGTTTGCCTTCTTGAAGGAGCTTCTCCACAATTTTCGGAAGATTTTTGGTGCCCATGACAAAGACGAGGGTTCCCTCGGAGGAAGCCAGACGAGGCCATTCCAATGCACTGGAAGGTTTCTCTGGATCTTCATGTCCAGTTACGAACGCAACAGTGGATGCCAGAGTGCGGTGTGTCACCGGAATCCCCGCATAAGCCGGTACGGCTACGGCCGCCGTGACTCCTGGCACGACTTCAAACGGGATTTCCGCCTCCGCAACCACTTCAGCCTCTTCCCCCCCCCGACCAAACACAAAAGGATCTCCGCCCTTTAATCGCACAACACATTTTCCTTCTTGAGCCTTGGTCACTAACAACGTATTAATCTCTGCCTGATCTGGGTAGGATCCACGTCCTTTCCGACCAACATACACTCGCTCAGCATGTGCAGGCGCAAACTTCAACAACTCAGGATTGGCCAAATGATCGTAGAGCACCACATCGGCCTGCTCTAAACATTCTTTTGCCCGTAAGGTAACCAATTTCGCATCGCCGGGCCCGGCCCCCACCAGAAACACTCGGCCATTTTTGGGAACAATGCTGGTCATACCGTCCCGTAAATTTCCTCAAGAATGGGTTGAGCCCCTCGATCTAATAATTCCTCCGCCAATGAATGACCAAGGGATTCAGCTTCTCCGGTTGGCCCGGACAAGGAATGTCTCACGTATCGTTTTCCGTCAAGACTGGCGACTAACCCATCCAGCATAAGAGTTTCTCCTTGGAGAGTAGCATATCCGGCAATGGGAACCTGACAGCCTCCTTCCAAACGCGTCAACAACGCTCGTTCCGCAGCAACTGTCACTCGCGTGGGTTGATGTTCAAATTTGGCAACGAGGTCTCGCACAAACGTATCATCTTCCCGGCCCTCGACTCCCAGCGCACCTTGTCCAATTGCCGGAAGACTGACGTCCACGGACAGATATTCAGTGACATGTTGATCCCAACCCAGCCGCTTCAGCCCAGAAGCAGCTAGAATAATCGCATCGAGGTGATGGTCCCGAAGCTTGCGAAGTCGAGTGTCGACATTTCCCCGCAAGACTTCCATTTGAAGATCAGGCCGAGCGTGTAAGAGTTGGGCCTGTCGGCGTAAACTGCTCGTTCCTACCCGTCCCCCCAAGGGTAACATTTCTAATTTCTGAGCTTCGCGCCCAATCAACGCATCCCGAGGATCTTCGCGTTCAGGGACACAAATGATCTGCAACCCCTCTGGCAAAACAGCGGGAAGATCCTTCATACTATGCACGGCCAGATCAATCTCCTTTCGTAGGAGGGCTTCTTCTATTTCCTTCACAAATAAACCCTTCCCCCCAATTTTGGCTAAGGGGACATCCTGAATTTTATCTCCGCTCGTTTGGATGCGTTTTATGATAACGCAAATTTCCGGAGCAATGGCCCTGAGCTGTCCTTGCACCCATTCCGCTTGCCATAACGCGAGCTGGCTTCCCCGTGTACCAATTACTAAGGTGGAACGGGACCGGGTACCGGTACTCACAGACTATCCTTCGGGTGCAGTGGCTCTGCAATAGCTTCATCAACCTCATCACATATTTCATCCTCTAACGAGGGCGCCTCAAGAGCCTGGATTTCTCGCTCTCGAAGTTCAAAAAAACGCCGGGCCGCTTCAATAAAGGCAAACCCATTTTGCGACTGAGCTTCAGCCTTTAACGTCACCAACGGACCATGCAGCAACTTATTCACAATCGCCGAAGCCAACCCCTCAATGGCCGTGCGGTCCTTCGGAGACAATGCCCCTAACCGATGAAAGACTTTTTCTAATTCATTTTGTTTAATGTCTTCGGCTTTTTTTCTCAGTGCGACAATGGTGGGAATGGCCTCAAGTCCACGAACCCACGCAACCATGCTCCCAACTTCCTCTTTCACGAGCTTTTCTGCCTTTTCAGCTTCTCTCAATCTCTCATCTTGGTTGTTCCCTACATGAGCCTTAAGATCATCAATGTCAAAAATAAAGGCGTTATCGACATCCTTAACACCTGGATCAATATTTCGAGGCACCGTGATGTCAATGAAAAACATAGGGCGGTTCATCCGTTGATGCACAGCCTCTTCTACATCCTCTTTAGAAATCACATAGTGAGGGGCACCTGTGGCGCATATGACAATATCCCCTTTAGGCAAAAAACTATGAAGTTGTTCATACGGGACCGCCTGCCCCTTAAACCGTTCACTGAGCGCTAGGGCACGACGATGATTGCGGGTCGTTATGAAAACCTCCTTGACACCCTGGTTCACCAAATGTTGTGCAGCTAACTTTCCCATCTCTCCAGCTCCCACTAACAACACAACCCGTTGCTTGAGATCCGAAAAGACTTTCTTAGCCAACTCCACCGCGGCATAGCTGACGGACACCGCATACTCGCCAATCCGGGTCTTGGTCCGAACACTTTTCCCCACCGAAATGGCTTTTTTGACCACCTTGTTGAGGATGACCCCCGATGAACGATGGGTCAAAGCCTGTTCATACGCTTCCTTTACCTGCCCAAGGATTTGTGGTTCTCCAACCACCATGGAGTCCAAGCTGGCGGATACCCGAAACAAATGCGCGATCGCCTCTTCATCACTAAACCGATATAAATGCGGTAACAAATCCTCTGATGACACGGATAGATGCGTGGCCACCAAAAAGTCCTCAAGCTTGCGAAAACCGCTATCCAGTTTCTCGACCACCGCATAGACTTCTACCCGATTGCAGGTTCCCAAATACATGGCCTCATTAATCTCAGGATAGGCCATCAACCGCCCCAAGGCTTCCCCCATACGGCTATCAGGGATAGCCAATAATTCGCGCAGCTCAACTGGAGCCGTCCGATGATTGAGTCCTAAAACAATAATATTCATAAATGTGATAGGGGCTGAGGATTTTTTAAGAGAATGCCGATGAACGTTAATATCACTCCCGCAAATCCCACAATGGTGAGGTAAGCCGCCCGTTTCGCTCGCCAGCCAACGGTGACTCTTCCCAAGAGCACCCCAAAATAAAACACCCAGGTCACCAACGCCCACACCTGTTCAGGATTCCAACTGAGATAGGAGCCAAACGTCAATTGAGCCGAAACGGCTCCTGTTAAAATACCCAAGGTCAGCAGGGGAAATCCAAGTAGAATGGAACGCTGATTCATGGAATCCAAAAAATCCAATGGAGGAAGTTTAAAATTCAACACATTAAACTGCTTGGATTTTAATAATCGCTCTTGCATGAGGTACATGATACCCGCAACAAAAGCCACTGCAAATCCTATGGTCCCCAGGATACTTAAGGTCACGTGCACCCATACAGTTTGAAAGACGGGGGAAATGGAATCGGTCTCAGAGGGCGCCAGAGTAGCCGAGACCAAGGAGAGAAACGCCAAGGGAAGGATAAAGGCCCCGAGCACCTGTAACCCTCGCTTATGCCCAACGACCAAAAAGACAAAAACTAAGCCCCAGGCAAAAAAGGACATGGCACCACGAAAAGTCATAATAGGAACGTGTCCCTTAGCAATCAGAGCCATAATGAGGGTCGCTGTATGAGATAGGAACCCAAAACCAGTGGTAAATAGAGAAATCTTGGAAATAACATCAGATCGATGCAAGAGAAAGGCAAGAAAAAGAATGGTCCCTCCGAAATAGAGGCCCATCGTCAGGTAAGATAGCGTTTCAGCCATTGAGAACCCTAGTCAAAGGTCAGCCAAACACCCATATTCGAGTATAGATCTATATCGAAATAAAGGTCAAGAAAATCAATATGTTATAAAGATTAATTGGGAAAGATAGCATCTCAAACCATATCCTCAGGCAATCCCAGCCGTCGCGCCCCCGCACACATTCAGGGCTTGTCCGGTTAGGGCACTCGCTTCTTTTGAGCAAAGATAAACAACCAGCCCAGCCACTTCATCAGCTTCAGCCATTCGTTTAATTGGAACGGCATTGATCGCCTGTGTACGAAATTCATCAGCTGAGATACCAATAATGGCTGCCGTTTCCTCAATTCCCTGGCGTGCCATTGCCGTATCCACCCAAGTGGGACAAATGGCATTCACCGTGATACCCTGGGAGGCCACTTCCAAGGCCAGTGCCTTGGTAAATCCCAAAACTCCATGTTTGGCGGTACAGTAAGCCAAATACCCAGACACTCCAAATCGTCCCAACACCGAAGACAGATTCACAATCCTTCCATATTTCTGAGATAACATATGGGGGACGACCAACTTTGAACAGAGGTAGGTTCCCGTTAAATTTACGGCTATAATATTTAACCACTTGGCATCATCCGGATCCTGGATTGGAGTTCGCCCAGACGCCCCGGCATTGTTGATGAGGATATCCAATCGCCCAAAATGCTTGACCACCGACTGAACGGTTCGCTCAACATCTTCCCGTTGAGTCACATCACAAGAAAATGGAAGCACCTTTCCCCCCATCTGCTTTAATTCCTGAGCAGTACGGTCAAGCTCCTCAAGGCGCCTCCCGCAAATCGCTACCTGGACATGGTTGGCAACGAGCGCCTGGGCAATAGCCCGGCCGATACCCACTCCACCACCGGTGACAAGGGCAACTTGCCCGTTCAACTCCTTATGACCATCCATCGTTGATTTCCTTTCACGTTAAGAGGAAACACCTGGGTTCTCCTGGACAATCTTTTACCCACCCAGTACCATCCGAGCGTGATTCCATATCGTTTCCTGAAATCTTCTTGGGGGAAATGCTGAAAAAGCATGCCCGGAGTCTTTACCCAAGGTTCGTCGGCGGCCTTCTCTGCCCTTTGTCGTACTCAGGGACTCTGGTGAAACAGGGCGCCCGCCAAACAACGGTTCGATTCTGCGGAAAACGGCAAGCAATACATACGCAGCCTTGCTTGGAAAAAGGCGCGTCTGGGCACGCCAGAGTTTGGCAGGTGAGACAAGGGGGCCTTTGGGACTATTTCCTGTTGCTTTTGGGAGTTCATCACATCTGTCGGATATGACTGGTGTTGTGAGACTTTTGAGTTTTTCAACGGTCCACTGAAATATTCTATGACTGGCACACTTTCTATCGTCAGCACCCCCATTGGAAATTTGGAAGACATGTCATTCCGGGCTATACGGATTCTCAAAGAAGCGTCGGTCATTGCCGCTGAAGACACCCGTCGAACACAAAAACTCTGCACGTATTATCAAATTAAAACGCCGCTCACCAGTTACCACGACTTCAACAAGGAAGAGAAAACCGACCTTCTGGTACACCGCCTTCGTGAAGGGAATTCTGTGGCTTTGGTCTGTGACGCGGGGACTCCACTCATTTCTGATCCAGGATTTTATCTTGTGCAACGAGCAATCGAGGCCCACATTCCTCTTATTCCCATTCCGGGGCCATCATCGATTCTGACCGCATTGTGCGTGTCGGGACTGCCCACTGATCGGTTTATTTTTGAAGGATTTGTTCCCAGAAAACCAGGGGCAAGGGAAAAATTTTTCCTCGGGCTGAAAGACGAATCGAGAACCATTATTGTCTTTGAGACTCAGCATCGAATCAAAAAAACGTTGGGAGTAATCAAAAATACTCTGGGAAACCGTCACATTGTCATGACTAGGGAACTAACCAAACTTCATGAGGAAATATTGCGGGGCGAAATTGACGAAATTGTTAAAATCTTGGAGAAAAAATCCATTAAGGGAGAAATTACGCTTCTGATCAAAGGTCTTCATCAGAGGAAAAAAGGGAGCACCGAATTTACCGACCCCCATTCCATCCCACACCTTCCTTCTGAATCACCACTTTAAAATAGTCACCAACCTTTTCTTTATTGAGAACCTGATGCCCTTCATTGGTAATACTTTTCGGAACATTCTGAATGGGCTCACCATCGTCCAAAAAAACAGTTAACAACGCGCCCGTTTCCAACGTTTCCAATTTGAGTTTCGTTTTGACAAAATTATACGGGCAAATGACCCCACGAAGATCCAATTTTTCCATTTCTACCTAACGTTTCCTCATCTTCAAAGTTAACTCCCGGTTTTTTTTGACTACCCTCAAGAACGTTCAGGCAAGAGAAATCCTCTAGAGCTATTTACATAATTCAAAGACCCCATGGCGAGGAAATTCGTCTGATTAATAAATTTTGAAATTCGCTCTAACACTGCCCTCAGGGTCTCAATAGCAAAAGAGCGTGTCGGCTTTTCGCCGACACGCTCTTTGTAGAATGACCCTACCAATTACCAGTTTATTGAGTGGTACCTTTGTTCATATTATTTCGGTCCTTCCCATAGTCAGTGGCAATGGTTTTAGCAGTCCGTTTATTAACGGTGTCTGGTTGCGGGGCGCATTGCCAGCAAGGAGCAGCACCGGTTGTCGCACCAACTGAACTGATGATGCCCGTCATCACATCACCTTGCTGAATCCCGCCTACAGGCACTCCAGTCATCCCAGCGGTCGGGGTGGAAATACCTCTGAAGTTGGTCATGTCTGTACCTTGGCCAAATCCACCAGCAAAGTCGGGATTGTCTGCACCACCCAACAATTGGTTCCCTTCTAAGACGTAAACGGTTCGGACCATCTTCCGTCCCGTGGCAAATTTGTGAGTTACGTTGGTTTCGTCCTCTATTGCAACGGCGACATAATCATGGGCACCCACGGCTTTTAGGTTTTCCATGTTAGTCTCACTATCAAAATAGAGGGTTTGCATGTTGAGCCCACCCCTGAGAGTTTGGCGTACATCATGCGAGCTCCCCCCCATATCGATGAGCAAGGTCCCCATTGCGTAATTAATGGCAATGACTTCTCCCTGAATAGTTGAGGTCTTCAGGAAAATGTCGATGTACCGTTCCATGTCACCTGCATCCATAACCCGAGACCTATCGCCTACACCCTGAGATTCTCCAACCCCCGTACCAAACCCAACGTGCTGAGGTGCACGCTCTTGCGCCCCCGCGACGCTCACCGAGCCTGCAAGAATAATTGCTAATCCGAAATACCCTACCTTCCGCATGTGGCTCCTCCTTGGAAGTGTGAGTGAATAATCAAAAAAACAGACTTATGAGTTTTACTTTTTGTTTCATGCATTAAGGGCACACACTATAGTCAAGGGAGGGTGCCCTGTCAAGTCAATTTTACTCATGAAAATTTTGCTCAAATTTATGAGTTTATACTTAAAATAAACACCTTAAATTGGCCAAATTTCCCCTTGCAACGTTTTGGTGCCCGGAGGGAGGGTCGAACTCCCACTCTCGCAAAGAGAACCGGATTTTGAGTCCGGCGCGTCTGCCAGTTCCGCCATCCGGGCAGGCAAACTCGACATGCGATTTTTACCATGAAGCATAAAGGAGGTCAAACAGAAACTTCTCTCGCATACCTCTTTTTTACAACAATATATCACGGTTGGCTTGAGCTTTAATGATGAAATCCCCATGAACCTTTTTGTGTTATCCGATAGACCCTAGAGCTAATTTCTTTCCCCACTTTCTCCATAGCGCTTCCCTCAGACCCTGGTGCTCCGGAAGAGCCAACGCCGGATCACGAACCAATGTTTCTTCTGCCGCCTGTTTAGCTTTTGTTAACAGAGCTACATCTCGCGCCAAATCTGCCACTCGGAATTCCATTTCACCCCATTGTTTGACGCCCAACACATGACCGGGCCCTCGTATTTTCAGGTCCTCTTCCGCCAAGGCAAATCCATCTTCATATTGCACAAAGACCTTGAGTCGTTGCCGCGCGGTAGAGGGGGAAATTTCGTCGGCTTTCGGAGCGGGTACTGTCATATGGCGAGATTTTCGTAGACCCTCAGAAGTCAGTGCCATTTGCTGGGGGTAAGACGGAAGCTGGCCTAATCCATGAACCAGAAAGCAATACCCTTGATGATGGCCTCGCCCAACCCTGCCTCGCAATTGATGAAGCTGTGCCAACCCAAAGCGTTCGGCATGCTCAATAAGCATTACGGTGGCATTGTGAACATCCAACCCTACTTCCACCACCGTCGTCGCCACCAAAATATCAATCTCTCTTTTGTGAAATTGTGCCATGACGGCTTGTTTCTCACGGGAAGGCAGGCGCCCGTGGAGCAACCCAATACGAAACGAAGCAAACTCCTCTCGTAATCTCTCCGCCCCCTCTATGGCCGCTTGCAAATCCACCTTTTCTGAGGGCTCGACCAGAGGATACACCACATAGGCTTGCCGCCCTGCTTCCAATTCCTGCCGCATCAACCCTAGAGGCTTTTGCCGATTGTTCATCTGGAACAATTTTGTTTGAACGGATTTTTTCCCAGGAGGGAATTGGTCAATAACCGAAATATCTAAATCACCATAGAGCGTCATGGCCAAGGTCCGAGGGATGGGGGTGGCCGTCATCACCAGCACATCCGGTTGCCAGGCAGCTTTTTCCTGTAGCTTTGCTCGTTGAATAACGCCAAATTTATGTTGTTCATCAACAATCACTAACCCCAATTTGGAAAATTGCACATCCGGCTGTAAGAGCGCATGCGTTCCCACGACCACCTGTATATCGCCAGATTGGATGGCAGCAAGCTTCTCCGCACGCTCCCGTCCCAGCTGCCCGCCTTTTAACAACAGGGATCGGATGTCGAGTGCTTCAAACAGTGGCGCCAAGCCCAGATAATGTTGCTCGCTCAGGACTTCAGTGGGAGCCATGAGAGCAACCTGATGGCCAGAGCCACAAGCAATCACCATCGCATGCAGGGCCACTACGGTTTTGCCGCACCCAACATCCCCTTGAAGCAACCGGTTCATACACGTAGGGCGTCCCATATCCCGACTAATTTCTTGGATGACTCGCTCCTGGGCAGGAGTTAAGGAAAAGGGCAAGATGTTTTTCAACCGATTCATCAAAGGCTGTTGAATAGTAAAGGCAACCCCTTCAGCCTCCTTCACCTGGCTTTTTCGCCTCATGGCCAGGGCCAGTTGCAGGAGCAATAATTCTTCAAACGCCAGCCGCTGGTGTTCTGGAGTCACCTGTTTATTCAGCAGATCGACCGACCGTTCTGAAGACGGAAAATGCAGAACAGGTAGCGCTTCCTGAAGCGTAGGAATTCCAAGTTGAGTTCTCAACGCCATCGGCAAGATTTCTGGCAGTTGATCAGTATAATATTCAAATAGAGACCGTATAATGCGACGAATCTGTTTAGAACTGAACCCATACGTTTCGTGGTAGATGGGAATGATTCTTCCGCCCTCAAACCCCTCTATTTCAACTCCCTCCAGGATCTCATATTGAGGACCGCGCATCGTCAATGAAGAACGTCCCGAAGCATTGTTCGAAACGAGTCCAGTCAAAAGCAGGTGGACCCCAGGAGCCAAGGTTTTTTGTAGGTAGGGCTGGTTAAAAAACACGCACTCGATGAGACCAGTCTCATCACGTACCGTAATCGTGACTACCACCATACGTCGTCGATAGGTAGGTTTAACCCAACAACTCTCTACCGTACCTCTTATTGTCACCTTCATGCCCGGGATAAGATTCCCTATAGACAGGACTTCCAAACGATTTTCATAGCGCCAGGGCACAAACCAAAAGGCATCTTCTATATTCCAGACACCCAGCTTCTCCAGCAAACGGGCTCTCCGAGGTCCAACCCCTTTGGCAAATTGAATGGGAGTATCAGAAAGATGTGGCTGAGTCGTCATGCGAATTTTATTGAAGGAATCGGCTAGTTAAACAGTCATGGAGGGCCTATTGAATATTTCTCTCAAACTAGCACAAAAAGGTCCACAGCAGAGCCGATATCAGCATCCAGCGGGAATGTTCAAAAAGCATGTCCTCGCGGAGGCGGGAAGTCGTCCAGCAAGGCCACGAATCGTTGACGAGGTCCCGCAGGGCCTCCCCGTTGGTTGACGCGCGGAGCGTACACGTAGTACCTGAGCACGGCAAAATGGGGAGAACGCCGCTGGCGGCTTTTTTCAACATTCCCATGGAAGAAATGAATGGTTATGGCCGTAAGCCGGATAATCTTACTGGACTTGGCGATAGCAGCAAAGCCCTTTCCAATATGGGAGTTTTGAGATTTGACTAAGCGGCGTCAGTCTTTTTAACCTGCCTGTCGCTCTTTATGAGAAGGATCACGATAAGAAAAATGAGAAACCACTCACAGAACTTCTTTGATTTCCAGGAACTTGTGTGTACAATATCACCTGTGGTAACAAACATAATCTCAGACTCAACATT
>JAZFZJ010000362.1:0-28675 GCA_036443915.1 Nitrospirales bacterium | reverse complement strand
GGCTATCAGCAATGTGCTGACCCGTGGTTTTGCGTCCCCACCTCACGGTGGGTTTGCCCTTATCGGAAAGGGGCCAATGTTTTATCTCTCTTTAAAATTTTTTGATCTCTTTCTTTTACCTCTAAGGAACGGCTTTTTTCACAAGATCTTTGTCTCCACTTGCCTGTATCGGAAAATCTAATGGAGACTTTAAACAAAAATAAGGGGGCAATTTCGTTGGTCCCCAATTTCTTCGCCATAGTAGGCCAATCCTATTTTTTAAACGCCAATTTTCCCATTTCTGCCTCAATCGGTTGTTGTTTGTATTTTTAATGTCCTTTCGAACTCATTTGTGCCAGGGGGTTACTTATCAAGATAAACGGGGAAGTTCCAATGCGTGAGATACCTGCTAGGACTGAGTTCTTTTTATTAGAAATCCACCACGATTCAGATGTCATGCTGAAATACTTTTTCTTTAGACGTGTCCTTTTTTTATGCATCAAGGGCATGGCACACGAGCAATTTCACCCAGCATGATAACGATCATGCGTCTACAGGCCCAAGAACACACACACGTCAAATCTAAACTTGGGCACTCAGTTTTAACCAACATTCGGGAACAGGGAAAGCGGCTCTGGCCTAAGAAGCCAAAATAACCACGCCTCATAGCAAGCACATCTCTTTCCTGCCCTGTACAAATAGGTCTGTTCGTTTTTGTGGCCATAGTTTTTAGAGATTTCTTAAATGACTTTCTTGGATTTTCTCAGTTCCTAACAACAACGATGGGTCAGTCGAAAAATTCAATATCTATTCAAAATTTGCCCTATATAGCAGATGGTATGAAACATCAATCGGATGAGGAGTGTTCAAAAAGTCAAGCCCAGCAAGGCCACACCCTTTGTTTGGGGCACCCAAGATGGACAACCGTGGTGGGGCACAGAGCATACATAAGAGTCGGTAAGCACGAAAAAATGGTGGGAACGCAGCTGGCGGATTTTTTCAAAACTCCACCAATCAAACTTTTTTCAGCCCCCTCCTATCCCAAGGAGGGTGATTTTTGAAGCTAGCTTTTCTCTAGCTCTCAAGTATCCAACAACATCCCGTTGAATTCTTAACCTAACCGTATTGTGATTGACAAAAGAAGGAAAGAAAATGTAGGGAAAGAACTGGATTCTTGAATTTTAAGGATTGGCAGACAAGTTTGGGAGGGAAGAAATTTCTGAAGAATCTTCTTGTTCAAACACCTCATGGGTATGACAACCTAAATGATGACATAGATGCCGATTCCAAAATCCTGCCCAGGCAATCAGTGAAGCCCCGATAATATCAAGAAAAATTTCTCGGCCACTACCTGTCTCCATCCAGAGATGGGAGACCGTAAACACCAATAGTCCTAAGCCAGTGATAAGGGCAGGTCGAATATCCCGATGACGGGGATAGGTAGCCAACAGTCCAAATCCAGCTAATAAACCAATTATCCCCAAAAACACCCATTCGGTGGTGTCGGCCCAAAAACCCCCCAAGACCACGTCGAGACCATTCCAGGAATGAGCCGCAATGACTGGGAGAGCAAGCAAGGCCAAAGGAGTCAACGCGCAATGCACGGCGCAGATAAGAGAGGCGATAGACCCGGCCTTTGAGAGTTTGATTCCGAAAGTGCTCATGGTCTTATTGACATTTTGGACATAATCCAGTGAACTCTAAAGTATGATCATCCACAATAAATTGAGTTCGCTGTTCAATTAATTTGGTTATTTTTTTTAGGGGGCACAACAAAAGATCGACGATACGACCACAATCTTGACAACGAATATGATGATGATGTTGTCGTCCTGCTTTCATTTCATACCGTGATTGACCTTCTTGATGGAGATCTAACTGAACGATTAAGCCTAATTCTTTCAGGACATGCAAAGTCCGATACACAGTCACCAAATCAATTGAAACTTTTTCTTCGTGTAATTGATCACAAATTTCAGCGGCACTCAATGGCTGACGAGTCCGTTCTAACAACACCAATACGGCTTGGCGGGTCTTGGTCATTCGACGCCCCGTTTCCTGTAATCCTTTTTTAATAACTGTTTGTGATGCCAACATAAAAGACCTATTAAAATATCCCCTAGAGAAGGTTTCGAGGCACCTTATTGCAATTCAATTGCAAATAACATAGCAGGGCCTGATTGTCAATACCACCGAATTTCTTTGATGAATCGCGAGCAATATCTTCCGTTTTTTTGAGGCAAGAATTTGGGAAAATGGCTATTGATTAATGTGATATTCCTTTAATTGGGATGTCTAGGGACGAGTACTCTTCAACATCAAGAGATTATCCCATAAGACCCGCTGTCTTACCTCCCCCCCACCCTCAAACGGCAACTTCTTGGACAAGACCACAGGCCCTTTGACACGTGGTCAGGCGAATAGAATCAGTGAGCACAACAAAGAGTCGAGAACACCGTTGGCGGACTTTTTCAACATTCACAAAAGTGGGAAACTGGCAGAAGGGAGACCTTCCCGAAGTACCTCGGAAAAATCGAGAAGGAAATTTAAATTTGTTTAAATCACTGTGGAAGCTAGGGGGAAAAGGCCTATAAAAGGCTCTTTAAGTAAAGATAAGAAATCAGGGGACAGGAGAAGGTATGGGAAAACGGTCAGGTCCTAACTCTACTTTAGGGCATTTATTCTAACAGTAAATCGGCTCGTCGATTATATTGATGACAACTACGTTCATCATCAAGATCACAGAGCACCAAGGTGTTTCCGTATGAAACAATGTCAAGTTTGGTGCGCGGCACCCCCAAATTGGCAAGGTACTCTTTCACGGCTTTTGCCCGTCGAACTCCCAAAACCATATTGTAACTTTCGGTCCCCCGAATATCGGTATGCCCTTCAATGGTCAACCCGTATCCAGAGAAATTTGTCATCCATTTTGCGGTGGCGTCTAAACGATCTTGTACATCAGGGGTGATTTCCCAACTATCAAAGGGAAAATACACTGTCGGGAATGGTTCTACTTGTGCTCGCTTTTCAGATCTCACATCTCCTGTGACATCAGGAACCACCATTCGTTCTGACAAAGCTGAGGCTTCTTGATGATCGGAGGGAGAAAGGGAGGTTAAAGTGGGCCTTGGGGGTCCTGATTGATTGAAATCAGAAGTTTTATGATTCGTTGACAATGATTCACAGCCCCATGTGATACATATAACTAAAATGCCCAATAATCGTAATAACATAAAGAAATTCCCTTCTTTTTCTCATTTTTCGGCTGTTCGGAATAAAGACTTAAGGGTGGGATTAAGATATACAGAATTTTTGGTTTGAGGGAGGAGACAAAATAACCAGCAACTATGGAGTGAGGAAAGTCAGGAGGACTGTTAAAAAACTCAAAATTCTCACACCATCGATCACATCTGACCATCTCTCTGAACTACAAAGACCAACAGGGGGTGTTCAAACCTTGTCATGAGGTCTCTCTCGAGGGAAGGCTAGGGGTCTCAACCCTCCCACGGAGACACACAAAATACCGCCTTTCCTCCGGCAAAGCCGAAGTACGGTATATAGGGTCTCCGAGAACTTAACCATAGTTGGGCGCGCGGAGCGTACATACTTATTCGTGAAAATGACAAAGGCCGAGAACGCAGTGGTCAGACTTTTTCAGCATTCCCGGTAAGGAATCCTTGCCTTAATCTAAAAACAGGCCAGTTCCTAGAAATACAATGTGGTGGGTTAACCAAAAACGGCAATTCCCGATTAACTAACCTCATCAGCAAAAATTACAACGTACTACCGCAAAGACTCTGAGATTTAGGAATCCAATAACTTTTCGGAGTTCTATTTCTGAGAATCATCGCTAATTAGAACTGAAATAAAACTACCATTGATGGAAGAAAAGGCATCATGCAAATGGGGACCAAGAGCTAGAAGAACACCCGCCAGAACCAAACCAATTAAACTCACAAATAATGAATACTCGATGGCGGCACTTCCCTTCTCATTTTTTAGAAATTTGTACATCCGTAACCGTCTCCTTCTTGGCTCTCATTACTTAAATTTGGTTTCTGCCAGATCACTCACAGTGCAAAGCACAAGCCATCGAGTGGAAAGTCAGGAATTTACATCTTTTCTTTTCATTTACGTCAATTTCTTTCACTCATCTAGTTCTTACGAAGGAGAAAAATACATCCTTGATATGACAAATCCGGAAAATCCACCGACAGTCCCTAATGAATGAAAAAAATTATCAAAGAAACTTAGTTAATGAACATCCTACTGAAGGGAATGTGTAGGAAAGAAGTCAGAGAAAGCAACAAAATTATGAAAAATACCCAAAATGGGTTAGAAGAATTCAGGCCTACCTTAACTAGAGAAAATCAACAGTGCTAAGACAATCCGATGCCTCTCATTTAATTAAATCTCAAAATGCTGGTTCCATTTAACCGATTGCTCCACGAAGGGGAGACACAAACCTACGTCCATCCCCTTTCACATGTCTTATCTCCTTTTTCTCCATTTGACGAGGTCATGCCAAAGGCCGTATTATACCCATACCCCATGGGTAGGGGTATAAAGGAGGGACAAATGATTCCTAGTACTCAAAAAGATGCCATGAAAAGACTAGCCTATATTGAGGGTCACTTAAGTGGTGTACGAAAGATGCTTGAGGAGGAACGGTATTGTGTAGACATTTTGAAACAAACTCACGCCATACGAAAAGCCATAGAAAAGTTTGAGGCCTTACTTCTCGACAGTCATCTCCGGACCTGTGTGGTAGACGGCATTCAGAAGGGAAAAGCCGAGCACATTATCCAAGAACTTCGATCGCTCTATACCGTTGGACGATAACCGCTATGAACTGAGAGACCATAATGACCACAAAAAATTCATTTCCGATTAACGGCATGACCTGTGGCAATTGTGCCCGCCATGTCGAAAAGGCACTTCAGGCCCTTCCAGGAATTTTACACGTTCAGGTGAATCTAGAAAAACATCTAGCTCAGGTGGAATACGATTCGAGTCTGATTTCCTACTCAAGTATGACGGCAGCCCTAAAAGAGGCTGGTTATACTATGGAAGAACCAATTGAATAAGGCCTTTCCAATCATGATTGCTCATTTGGTTCACATATCGCTTCCCATTCGAGGCATGACGTGCGCTTCCTGTGTGAATCATGTAGAACGCGCCCTGCAATCTGTCCCTGGAATTTCCAATGTTTCAGTCAACCTCGCCACGGAAACTATTTCTCTAGATTATGATTCCCACCAGACGAATGTGGACCGTTTAAGCCAAGCCATTCGAGAGGCAGGGTACGACATCCCCCTTCAATCCCAACAGGTAAACATTGGGGGTATGACCTGTGCTTCATGTGTCAATCACGTTGAAAAAGCTTTGGGCAATATTCCAGGGGTGCTGTCAGTTACTGTGAACCTCGCAACAAAACAGGCCAATGTTTCCGCCTGGGCTGAGATGGTTTCTACCTCTGATCTTCACCAAGCCATCACTGATGCTGGCTATACGGTGAAAGTCGATTCTGCCACCCCCTATCCCGGACATATAGATTTTCCACCAACCCAAGAGTCTGATCACCACGGCTTATTATGGCGGGCTCTACTCAGTGGGATAGCAGGAGTATTTGTCCTTTTTGTTACGATGAATCTGTTCCCCGGATTCTCTTCCCTATCTCTGCCCATTCGGAATGGGATGCTCTTTCTCATCACCAGTGTCACATTGGTTTGGACAGGAGCCCCAATTTATAAAGCCGCATGGAAGGCAGCGCGCCACAAGTCGGTCACCATGAATACGTTAATTGCGGTTGGAACGTTAGCCGCCTATGGTTACAGTGTCGCAGCCACTTTTATTCCCTCCTTTTTTGAAACAAGTGGGTTACCAGCGGCGGTGTATTATGACACGGCCATTATTATTATCGCCCTCATCCTATTCGGCCGATATCTGGAAAGTGGCGCGAAGGTTCAAACTTCCTCAGCGATTCAGCAACTCATGCGCTTACGTCCGAAAACCGCGAGAATTCGTCGAGGAGGAATCGAAGAGGATATCCCTATTGAAGCAGTCCTACCTGGTGATGAGGTGCTCGTGCGCCCTGGGGAACGCATTCCGGTTGATGGAGTGGTGACAGACGGGCATTCCACCGTCAATGAGGCGATGTTAACCGGCGAAAGTCTCCCAGTAGACAAAGAACCTGGTGCCAAGGTCTTTACCGGTACCATGAATCATACAGGGAGTTTTTGTTTCCAAGCTTCTGCCGTGGGGAAAAATACTGCCCTCGCCCGAATTGTTCAACTTGTTCAAGAAGCACAAGGATCGAAACCACCCATTCAGCGAGTCGCCGATCGTATTGCCAGCGTTTTTGTCCCCATCGTTATCGGCATTGCGACCCTGACCTTTTTCCTCTGGTTGAGCATTGGCCCTGAACCGACCTTCACCCACGCAATCCTTACCTTCGTGGCCGTCCTTATTATTGCCTGTCCCTGCGCGTTGGGTTTAGCCACACCAACCGCAATTATGGTCGGAACCGGTCGAGGGGCGGAACAGGGTATTCTCATTCGCCATGCAGAAGCTCTGGAGACCGCGTATCGAGTCGATACGGTGGTCTTAGATAAAACTGGTACCCTTACCTCTGGATCCCCAACGGTAACCGATGTCATTTCATTTCGCCTACCTAAAAATGAGTTAGTTCGCCTTGCTGCTTCATTGGAGCGTCGTTCCGAACATCCCCTTGCTCAAGCGGTAGTCGAGTATGCCACGAGTCAATCTCTTCCACTTGAAGATCCTCAAGCCTTTACGGTGACCCCTGGACAAGGTGTGACTGGAACCGTCGCAGGACAGACCATCGTCATCGGAAATTCTCAACTGATGGCACCCCTTTTTAGAGACGGAAATGATTGTACGGAATCATTGAACACTTTAACCCATGCAGGAAAAACTCCTATCCTGATTTCAATTAATGGAACAGTGGAAGGCATTATTGGCCTGGCTGATACCATCAAGCCCGAAGCAAGAGAGGCTATTCTGAATCTCCAACAAGCCGGACTGCACGTAGTCATGTTAACTGGAGATACGCATCAGGTGGCACAGGCTGTTGCCACGGACTTGGGGATTACCCATGTATTGGCAGATGTTCGTCCTGATCAAAAAGCCACAGCAATTAAAAAACTTCAAGAGAAAGGAAAGCGCGTGGCTATGGTTGGAGACGGCATCAATGACGCACCCGCATTAGCCCAGGCCGATTTAGGAATGGCAATAGGAACGGGCACCGACGTCGCGATGGAAACCGCTTCCATAACCGTCATGAGTGGAGACGTCCGTGGAGTCCTCAAGGCTATTCGATTAAGCAGGGGTACTATGCGCACCATTCACCAAAACTTGTTTTGGGCCTTTGGCTATAATGCCTTGTTAATTCCGGTCGCCGCAGGGATTCTCTACCCAGTTTTTCAGTCGTTTGGAGGCGTTCCCTCCTCACTGTACTGGCTATTTGGTGAACAAGGGTTTCTTCAACCTATTCTTGCTGCAGGAGCCATGGCCTTGAGCTCAATTAGTGTCGTGACCAATTCATTGCGATTAAAGAAGGTAGCCCTGAATTAAAAGTGTGCCAGTCCGATCTCCAGCCGCTCCTTTTTCCGTCGTCAACATCGATATGACAAAAGATACCGTAAAGTTATTCGTTACGGCTCTCAAGCCCCCATCTCATTGACGGTCATTGATAACAGAACACGAAACACATAGAATTCAGAAAAAAATGAACGCACCACTTCTGCACACCCAATACGGGTCTCCTAATGGAAGTGCAAGAGTACATGTTGCAAGACAGTAGGTTCGGAAATTACACTGCGTGAAGGAAAGGTCCCGCTCAGGGACCAAGGTGGTATTAACACAAGGAGGGTGTCATGCAAGTCCAAGAAGTCATGTCCACTGGAGTGGTCACGGCGTACCAGACAGACTCAGTTCGGTCAGTTGTCATCAAAATGTTGAGCCGTCATTGTGGAGCAGTCCCCGTCATTGACGAACAGCAAAACCTGATTGGGCTTGTGGCCCTTCGCGACGTGATGCTTCCTCTCTTCCCAAATATGGGCGACTACCTTCATGATAATGTTCACAGCCGTGATTTTGCAGAAATGGAAGAAGCGTATCCGGAAATCCTTCGCAAAAAAGTGGAAGAGATCATGAGTAGAAATCCGCTCACGGTTGCACCCAACACCTGTGTGTTAGAAGCAGCTTCTTACATGGGCCGCAAACACTTTCGGCGAATTCCTGTCGCCGCTGAGGGAAAACTCCTGGGAATGCTTAGCATTGGAGATATCAACCGTGGCCTATTTTTCCACAGAGGATTTCTTTCCCCATAACCTTCGTTTTTTCCTTTGCTCTATGATATCAAGGAATTTATTCATACCTCTAAAAATGAGTGGGATCATGGCATTGGGTTCCCTTTCCCTGATCATCAGCCTTTCTGGATGCTCTTTAGTTCCAACAGTCCATACCCCCATCCATAAAAGTGAACGAGGGACTGTGGCGCTGCGTACATTTTCTGATCAGGATTTTCAAGCAACCCATCCCAAGGTTTTGGAACCAACTCATGGGCAGAGTCCTGCAGGGGTTACATGTCCAGGAACAAAAGGGAACGTTAGCAACACTTATGACTGGGGGAGTTACAACCGGCTCAAGCTTTTTCAGCAGATCAAATTGAATTTCTCTCCTCGCTTCTGACCTCTGCTCTTTCTCAAGCTACAGCGGAAGAACACGTCACCTTTTTGCTCAGTGACACTACCTCAAACGAAAGTAAATAACCCCGCCCTTTGGGCGAGGTTATTTACTAAACGAGTTCCTTCCCCAATTTCATTCGGACCACCCGAGATCAAGAACAGTCACGGTTGCTTTATTCACCATTGCAAGAAATGTTCAAGCATCACGAGGATCAGTTCCAAAAATCTACCTCGTGCTTCACTCCAGCACCAATTTCCTGGATAGCACAGATGGCCCTCATGGACTGAATGTCTTCCATCCCTTTATGGTCCGCCTGGACTATTCTCACCACAAAACCTATCGTTTATCCAAATGCCCAGCATTCATCCTTGACAGTCTGCGAAGGCAGTATGGTAATACTATCCTTCCGTTTAACCACACAGGAATCAACCTATGCGATTTTTCCTTTATGCTGACAATTTGAATCCCACTCAATTGAAACGCAGAGCACCCGAACACCAATTATTGTTCAAAGCTTACATCCCAGACCACACCATTAAATTCGGACGATGGTCCAACCAATGGCGATGCGGAGTAGCCACAATTGTCCCCTCCGCTGGGGAGCGGGTTTGGGGCGCGGTCTTTGAACTGACTCCGGAAGATGTTAAAGAACTAGATAAATTTGAGGGAGATCTTCCTCCAGAAGCCTTTCGTCATGTAGAAGTGAATGTGTTTACGGAAGACGATACCAAGGAATTCGTTACCACACATGTGGCACAAAGCATTGGAAAATTTAAAGCAAAGGATCATTATTTGGATTGGATTTTTGCAGGAGTACGACACTGGAATTTGCCAGACGAATGCCTCGATATGTGGGACCAGTTTCGAACTTAAACATCCTATCGGCCTCATGGCCTTTGTTTTTCACTTCATACACTCTAAACACCATTCTTGAGAAGGAGAATCTATGCCTAAGCCTAAATATCATATTCTGGTGTGTACCAATTCCCGTCCTCCTGGACACCCCAAACCCTCATGTGGTGCTGCCGGTGCGCAGAATTTATTAATGGCATTAAATATGGGATTAATTGAACGGGGAGTTCAGCCAGGTGAGGTGCTTGTCACTGGGACCACCTGTCTCGGTCCCTGTGAGCAAGGTCCCAGCGTGGTGGTCTATCCCACAGGAACCTGGTATTCCCAAGTTAAAGATTCAGATGTCCCGATAATTTTGGATGAGCATATTCAAAAAGGAGAACCTGCGGCCCAACTCAACCCAGATTCCGTATGGTCGTAATCTCTTCCTGGAAAGTTTCCGCCCACAATGAGTGATCACCACTCGCATGAAGGGCCTGAGTCTCACACAGCGCATGAGATGCCTTCTCATTTGGCCCACAAAACTCAGGGGCAAGGATCCCTCGGCTGTCTCATTATCACCTGCAGCGACACCAGGACTTTGGAGACTGACACGAGTGGCAAGCTGATATGTCATCTTCTGAAAGACCAAAGTCACACCATCGTGGATTACCAACTCATCAAAGATGAGCCCAATGAAATCATCAGGCTGCTCAAACAAGCTGAAAAACGTGACAATATTCAGGTGGTAATTATCAACGGCGGCACGGGTATTTCCCGGCGAGATTCGACGTTTGAAGCTGTCGACGGATTTTTAGAAAAACGCTTGGATGGATTCGGCGAGCTGTTTCGTTCTTTGAGCTATCAAGATATTGGATCGCCAGCCATGCTCAGCAGAGCCACCGCAGGAATCCATGGAGGGCTCGTCATTTTTTCTATCCCAGGTTCTCGGGGAGCCGTTCACCTTGCCATGGAGAAACTCATTCTTCCCGAGATGGGACATATTGTTGGAGAACTCATTAAATAAAATCTGGAAAATCGTTGCAGATTTCTAGGATTCAAGGTTTTCGGTTGGGAGGGTGCCAATCCTCAAACTATTTAACGGCCGTACAACACATTGCAGGAAAGCAATAAGGTTAATTAATTTGTAAAATAGTCAAACCTTTGCCGTACTTGCAGAATATATGCGGAGGGGTAGAACGTTTTTTTTCTTGTTAATATACCATTTTCCCTTCAGCCACCATGACGACTTGCCCTCCTACCTTGATTTCCTTAATGATATCGTCATCGGAATAGATCTGAACTAAAATTCGAGACGGGCGACTCATTTCATATCCCTGCTCCATCACGACTTCTGTCGTCGGTCCAACTTCCACAACTCCGTTCTTCACTAAATAGGCCCCAAGGGCACCACTGGCGCTTCCCGTGGCTGGGTCCTCTGGAATACCAATGGGATCAGCAAACATTCGTGTATGGACATTGGCATTTTCCTCAACGGTCATGGTGGTAAAGACCATCATCCCATTTGCCCCGACTCGTTCGCAAATTTCCTGAACAGCAGCATGATTCACTTCCATTGTTTTCACAGCTGTCAGGGTTCGAATAGGCACAATTAACACTGGCAGACCCGTGGACACGACCTCAACCGGAAAAAGGGTATCAGAAATGAGTGATTTGTGAATTCCCAGAGCTTTAGCGATGTCAAAAATGGCCTCTACCTGATTGACCACCTCAATAAATTGCGGCTCTGGTTGAGACATAATGACTTGTTCGATTTGTCCCTTCAAGACAATCAACTCAAGTGGATACAAACCTAAATGGCATTCATACAAAATTTTAGTCACGGGTTCTTGTAGGGCCAAACGCTTCAATGTGCCTAGCACAAAGAAGGTTCCCAATACAGGGTGTCCCGCAAATGGAATTTCATGAGAAGGCGTAAAAATTCGAATCTTGGCAACAGCCCGTGAGTCAGTCGGTGGCAAGACAAAAACCGTTTCGGAAAGGTTCATTTCCCGAGCGATTTGTTGAAATTCCCTGTCGGTCAATTCACCCACTGATGGGAAAACCGCGAGCGGATTGCCTCCAAACGGTTCACTCGTAAAGACATCAGCTTGATAAAACTGAAGCCAGTTTTTGGAAGGATCCATAATAAACTAGAGAGACACTCTAGAAAGGATTAGAGAAGTTGACACAAAATTCCATACTAGGCCCCTATAAATGGTGTTACATCTTACAGAGCACCTTTTCTGCCCTCCCGTGACCATACATTCTTCATATACTCTTTGCCCTTCAGGATCCCCTCTACCCCCTAGTTCCGCATCAGTCATTTTTTCACATCTAAACGAATCGTTTTCCATTTCTTGTTGACTGACCGTCTCTTTGCAATTCAGACTCGCGGAACACCCTATGGTCATAAATAGCAGAAGAAAAGCTCAAAGTCCTCTCACTTTTTTGATCAGTATGACCTTAGCTTTTTGGGTGTATGCCCAAGGTTCAATACCCTTCTCTCCACCAACTCTCTTCACGAAATTCTTCGGCAACTTAGGCTGTGGACGTGACCGTTTCATAAGAACGAGTCAGAGGGTTTCGAACATAATCCTCAATATAATTCTGCAACGATCCATTTCGGTATAATCGATTATTAGCAAATTTGGTACCTATTTTTCTCAAAATTCGTACCTTCACTCCAGTCTTTTTCACAAAATCGTCTACATGCACCCCCGCGATATCGCGGTTAGCGCCCCGACCAGATTCAACGACACATTGGGGCACATACAGGTATTTTTCATTGGTGAGTCGTTTGGCAATATCATTCAGCGTTAACAGGACTGTACAATCCGAATCCCCTCCCAGCGTGTCATTGGGAATATGGAGGAACCTCGCTCGCTTTTTTCTAAACATTGTTAAGATCCGATGCACGCTGCCAGCCATCACCACTGGATCACGCTTTTCCAATTCCAGGGAATCAAACATACTAATAATTCGTCCTCGATTTAAAAACGCCGTTACATACGCTTCTGTGTGAATAGTTGTCAGGTTGGGAAGGCCCACATCGTAAATTTTCTCTGCCTCAAGAGCCAGATACTTTCGACCTTGACGCATAAGAGTACTGGTTGCCTCCTTAATTCCCCCAACTGGAGTGAGACAGCCCATCCACAGGACACAACGGGAATTTATTCGGGAGATCGTTTTCGCATCTTCAGACATCGTATTCTCGTCGAAGGCATAAAAATTTGCTGAGGACACTGCTGGCCCATCAAGCACTTTCATTAAATGCTTAACCGACGGAGCATGTGGCATAAGTTTTTGTCGATACTTTCCTAACGTTATCACAGAAAGCTCAAAATTGATGCGGCCAGGATATTGCTCAGCCAATCGGTGAATTTTAGACACCTGAACAAAACCAACCGTAAAAAATTGTATATTTTTATCCGTGTATCTCAAAAAATCCTCGACCCATTCCATCGCCTTAGGATGCAGAAACAGATCCGTCCATTCCATAAATTCATTGCCTCCCAAACACCAAAACTGAAGCGGATCCGTCGGCAGGGAATTAATATAATTCAACATAAATTCCCAATCTTCTTGGGAAGTTTTTGGGGGATCCAATGTCTCACGGTAGGAATGATCCAGCTCATAGCAAAACTCGCATTTGACGGGACATTCTTTGCCTAAACTTAACGGAATTTTTCCGGCATCCATCTCTCGTTTTAACACATCCCGATAGTCCTGCTTCGCGAACAGCTTTGGGGCTTCTAAGATGGGAAGTTCTCGTTTCATCTTCAGTTCTAACATTGCGCCCTACCCGGTTGCCTTGTCATCCCAGGAGTATTTGACAGCCTCCAGCATCCTTTGAAACACTAGCCCAGACTCTCAACCAACTTCGAGCCCCAAACTGTAATTTCCTGAAAACACCTATGACTCCAGGCAAACCTTCACCTCCCACAACGGTAGAAGAAGCCTTAAAGGTATTCGATCTCACACGCCCGTTCACCCGAGAATCCTTGACACAAAACTATGAAAAAGCGCGACGGACATGGCACCCCGCTCGCTATGCTGGATTGACAAACAATCCCGGTAAATACATGGAAATGTATAAAAAAGGAGAAGCGAAGACCAAAGAAATTCAGGCTGCCTACCAACTCCTCCTCAACTACTTGCCCACACAACAAGAAGGTTAACCTTCTTGTTCCTTCCCTCTTGCTTGGGTATTCATTTTTTCAGAAACCCGATATACCAGGAATATGCCAATATTCTCGAACGGGCCATTCTCTGTGCCTTAGTAAAGAATTATGACGGGCACCCATCAGGGAGTCGCGTGGCTCACCACTCGAGACATCCCCGATTCGCCTTCAGTTTCATTTTCGGTGGGAGCATTGGCTACTGGCCAGGTAATGAGCCCCTGAACCCCGTCGGTTCGTGCTTCTTCCTGCCCAGCTTCCAGGGCATAAATTTGGGGAAGATAATTAGTGCCAAATTTCGAAATGTACAAGAAAACATGCTCACGGGCATTGACTCGAACGGCCCAGGGCTCAAAATCTTTTTGATAAAACTCTTCGGCCATCTTCATAGCCTCTAAACAGGTCAATCCCCCCGGGTCCTTCAGCGTATAATAATAATCCAACGGCATATCGTAGTCGTCTTGCTTATGAATCGTGATGCCGAATTTATCCGGATTCCGAACCATCGGCGTATGTCGGTAAGCCACAAAATAAAACAACTCCACGGAATGGATGTACCGTTTGTTATCCAGAAGGAATTGTCGGGTTTCTTCAGCCTCATGCCGCATTTCACCCGGAAATCCATAAAAGGCCATCACATGATTCCAAATTCCTGCTTTGGCTGCCTCTCGTAAATTATTTTCGATTACGGATTTCTTGGCATGCTTGTCCATGAGTTCAAGCACACGTTCATTGGCAGATTCCATCCCATAGTACAGCGTGCAGCAACCGGCTTGAACTGCCTGTTTCCAAATATCAGCATCCTGCAAGGTTTCTTCAAATCTGATTAACGTGGTCCATTTAATATCAACCTGTTGCTCCACAAGGAGTTGCGTCACTTTTTTCAACAAGGCTGGGGGGTAGGACTCATCCGAAAACAGAAAATGTTTGGCATCGTATTTTTCTTTTAACGCTTTAATCTCCCGAACCACGTCCTGAGCCGGCTTCCCTCGATATTGATCAAAATACCCCTGTCCATGGTCGCAAAAGGTGCATCGCCCCCAATAACATCCTCTCGTGGCAAGATAGGGTAAAATTCGCTCTGGCACAAAATACGAATCTAACGGTAGTCCATCAAAATCTGGAAGCGGTAACGCCGTCGTTTTCTCGGTATAGATTTCGGTGTTTACCTTGACCTGCCCATCCTGATACCACATCAAGTTGGGAACGTGATCCCAGGCACGTTCACCGGCCAACGCTTCTAACAGCCACAGAAGGGCATGTTCGCCTTCGTAAAGAATTGCTGAATCAAACACTTGGGCAAAAAATTGTTTCTGCTTGGGCAGATCTTCCTGTAACCGGGTAATGACATTTCCGCCAACTGTCACATGAATATCCGGAAATTCCGTTTTAATCATTTTGCAAAAGGTCATCCCTGCCAGCAATTGCATTTGCGTCCCGATGGACATACCAATGATCTCGGGTTGTTCCTTCTGAATAGCAGGAAGAACGAGTTGTCGACATACATCACGATAAACATTGACCGTCTCATCTTCCAGGCATGCTAACACCTCGGTGGATACCCCGGAACGATATCCTAAGTTACTTTCCATGGGATAAAACACGAGGGAAGCGGGGAAATAGGCCGAAGAAATATATTGCATTACATCTCGAAAGATATTGAGGGCCCATTCTAACTTTTCGGCCTGATAAAAATTTTCTCCCCGCACAATGGCTTTAGCATCCTCAGCTTGTGCTGCCAATGCCATAACATCAACTCCATCTTGCGCACGCAGACGGGCCAGTCGTGCACGCTCAACATCGGATAATGGCTGACGGACTTCGCGTTCTTCCAACCCTCGTCGCTGCTGATCCATGCGCACCTTCACCCAAATTAAAAAGGTATCGCTAAAAAACCAATCATACATTTCAATATTAATGTCTTTTTGAATAACCTGATGGCCGTAGGACCGCAGGACGGCTGTGAGACTTGGGAGGGCCAGATAGGGAGCGGTGGGCACCCATTCCGGAGGGAACAAGAGCATCGTTTTAAACGTGCGCCGGGGCTTGGTGGTCGATGTATCCCGGTCAATGCCAATGAGGGTATTAGTCATCGTCATCCATTCTTAAAGCTTAGACCGACGCAAGATTAGAGGAGGGATCTTGTGGGCCTAGCTGAAATTGCAAAGTAGGCAATTTATTGGTGCCAAAATACGACACATAGAGAAAAACATATTCCCGGACGAAAATTTTTAAATCCCAACCGGCATAATGGTTTTGCTCGAACTCCTCGAAGACCCGTTCGGCATCTTCGACACTCAACCCATCTTTAACCGTGAAATAAAAGTCCATCGCCAAATCCCATTCAGGATTCTGATAAAAGGTGATGCCGAATTTTTCGGGATTCTTCGCCACGGGAGTATGCTTGCTCAAATCAAAGGTGCCGAAACCAATCGAATGCACATGTTCCCGATTGTCTTCCAAAAATTGCGTCGAAAACTTCGCATCTTCATAGGTTTCGCCTGGGAATCCAAAGAAGCCCATCACATGATTCCACACCCCATGGCGTGAAGACAGTTCCAGACTACGTTGAATAATTTCAGTCGTCGTCGCCTTATCCATTAATAGCAAGACCCGCTCACTCCCCGACTCATAGCCCATATGCAAATACTTGCAGCCGGCATCTTGGGCATCCTGCCAAACCGCATCATCAAGGAGACTCTTCTCAAATCGCATATGTGTGGTCCAGGCTATATCCAACTTGGATTCAACCAATTTCCTCGTCAATTTACGAAAGAGTGCCGGCGGATAGGACTCATCAGTAAAATGAAAATGGCGCGTCTGATATTTCTGTTTCAAAAAGGTGAGTTCTTCGATGATTTGCCAGTCTTTTTTGGTGCGGTACCCCGCGGTATACCCTTCGCCGTGATCGCAAAATTCGCATCGTCCCCAATAACACCCGCGTGTGGCTAAATAAGGCAAAATCGGTTCGGGCACGAAATATTTGTCCATTGGCAATCCATCGAAATCAGGCGGAGGGAGGCTCCCCATATTTTCTGCAAAGGTCTCGGTATTCACATGAATACCCGTCGCATCTTTGAACATGAGATTGGGCACATGCGATAGCGCAGTCCCATTCGCAACCGCTTCCACCAATTGCAAGAGTGCCGTTTCGCCCTCATAGACAATGGCACTATCAAACAACGCAAAGAGCTTTGGAGTTTGAGGAAGCACGTCCCGTAAACGTGTGACCGTATTCCCGCCAATCGTGACATGAATGCCTGGAAATTGTTCTTTAATTAGCGCACAAAAGGTCATCGATGAAAATAATTGCTGGCGAAGAACAATAGAAATTCCAATGACATCCGGTTGTTCCGCAATAATGACGGGCTTAAAAATCTGCTCAAACACATCCCGATACACGTTTACTTGAGTGTCATACACCGCATCCAGCACCTCCGAAGACATAAAGAGCTTGTAGGATAAATCCGTTTCCATCGGTGGCATACAGATTCTGGCCGGGGCATACACCAACGAAATCGTCGCCGTCACTTCCCGGAACACTGCAATGGCCCATTCCAGCTTTTCACCGTCGTAAAACTCAGGAGTGCGCACAATTCGTTTGGCTTCTTCTGCTTTTTCGGTCAACTCTCCGATCCGACTGCGAGTACAGTCACATAGGGCTAGTTGCAATTCCACCTCCGCATCCGTCAAATCCCGATTTCTGGCTATTTTTTTCAAGCGATCCAACTGCTGCGGGACCTTTTTGAGTACCCGTCGCAGAAAATCCCCACTAAAAAACCAATCATACATTTCCAAATTGACGTCTTTTTGCACGACATCATGCCCGGCTTCACGGAGGAAAGCAGTCAGAGTAGGGAGACTCAGATAGGGTTCGGATGGGTACCAATCGGGGGGGAAAACCAGCATGACCTTAGCCCGCTTCCCCTGATTGTTAGGGCTCGCAGCTCGTTGCAATTGAATCAGGTCAGAGCTAAGCAATCCCCCTTTGTCATAATTGATTCTCATCTATTATTCCTAGGTAAAAATATTAATCAACTATCTCTGGGAAATATCCGAGAAAGACAAAATTAAATGAAAGGACAAACTGAAAAGTAACTCCTTAGATTTCTCGATATTTTTGACATACCGATTTGGCATTCTAAGTCCTTGAAAAATCAATGGTCAAGAGCGAATGCAAAATGGGTCCAGTATGGGCAATCTTCAGAAATTGACCAAAATCGCTCTATATATTATGATGACTATCTAAATGTAAGCAGTCCCGCCTAAAAGCTGACTCCTTCATCAACAACTATTAGCATTTCCTTTATCTTGAAGAGGAATGCGTGTGAGGAATGAACCATGAATCGTATGACTGTGTCTGAATCGAAAAATTGGTTGTCCTATCTCATGGATTCCCTAGTAAATTCAGGGACCATGACCACTTGGGAAGCTCTCCAGTATGTTACCGAGAATCTCTTGGGCCAAGCTCCCAACCCCAATCTTCATCAATCCAAAGCCCCGTACGAAACTATTCAACAATTTCTTCACCGTATTTATGGCCCGATTGTCGAAGCAGCTTCCCGAGCGGTAGACCTTCCCCCACAATCCATGATTCATATGTTTACCGACATCAGCCTGATGGGAAAATCAGCTATCCTGGTGGTCTATTTTCCAGGACATAATCAACCCCATCAATTACTGTTATTGGATTCAATTCCCGCATGGGACCTTGTCTTTGAAACTCCAGCCGACTTTGATCGGTGGGCTGAAGAACGATTGGGGTGGATTGTGTCGGCCCTCCATACGATTGGCCACCCAATCGAACCATCTATGGCTGAGGATCTGACTGATCTTCAATCCGTCCTGATTGAGACATAACCCTTTTCCCTCCTAAACTTACGACTTGTCTTGATCCCGCATTATGTGCCCGAGACAGAGCTTCACGGAAAAGTTGGGGATTTTGAACATGGGAACCCGCTCTATCAAGTTTTGTCAAACTTGACAGGATGGGTTATGAGGGGCTTAGGATGGGATAACACATCATGAGGTGCCTATGCCCATCAATGTGCTTTCTAAAAATACCCCGCGCGGAAGAGGCCCAGAAGCCAGTAAGGGGATGAGTCAAGCTCTTGAGGAAAAGCAGGAAGGCCAAGATACATTAAAAGAAGCCGACCTTGCAGCTCAAGAGGAGCAAGCCTTATGGGAATCTCAGGAAATTGGCAAGACGAGTTGGTCTGGAGCATCGGGTTCTCGGTACAACGATCCTGATTAACCACCACAGACCCTTATTCTACCTTCTTATTTTCGGTTCATCTTCCATTCTGGAAAATTTCTAAACATTCGCCTTTTTCTTTCCTAAACTCCAAGCAAATCTTATCCCCGCACCTTGTACCCTTTCTCAGTATCTCAAAAGGGGTCAAACTCGATTAAATGGCCAATTCCTCAGAATAGTTATGGCATTCCCAAATTTAGTCGAGTCTGACCCCATTTGACTTACTCTATCTTTATCCCAACTAGGCTTTTCGATGAGTTTCATTCACCCAACATTTTTGATAAACCATTTATAAGCCCCTAAGGGAATAAAAAGCGACGGAGCGGCTCAAGTTTCATTGAGAAATTGGATAATCAATTCATTCACGCATTCGTGAGCATCGTTTTGAATCCAATGACTTCCCTGCGGAATTCTCTCAATCCGGAGGTCAGGAACCCAACGGCTGAGTCCCTCCAAAAGACCAATATTAAGATACCTGTCCTGCTCTCCCCAGATGACGAGTGTAGGTCTCGTAATGGATTCGGTGAACCAACTAGGATTACTCCAAACGTACCGAACATTGGCCCGATAATAATTGATGGCAGCCGTGAGCGCTCCGGGCTCTGAAATCGCAGCCTTGTACAGCACAAGATCGTGTGGAGTAAACGCATTCTGCCGTACAGGATCTCGTCGAAGGACCCTCTCCATCACCGCATAGTTAAACGCCCGGAATGCTATCTCCGGGATATAAGGAAGCTGGAAAAAGAACATATACCAAGACTTTCGCAACTGCGCGAGAGATCGCAGTTCCCGTTTAAACACCGCTGGATGAGGGGAATTAAGAATAATTAACTGTGCCACCAGCTCGGGATAAGCACTAGCAACCTTCCACGCGATGCCACCACCCCAATCATGACCCACAACAATAGCCTGATGCTTGCGTATCCCCTGGATAAATCCGGCGACATCATCTGCCAGAAGGTCAAGCCGGTACTGCTTCTTCCCGATCGGTTTGTCTGATTTATTGTAGCCTCGCAGGTCTAAAGCCACTACATAAAAACCGGCATTTGCAAGCGCTGAAATTTGAAAACGCCAGGAGTACCAGAACTCAGGGAATCCGTGCAGCAACAAGACCAAAGGACCCGCACCCGCTTCGACATAGTGGAATCGAAGCCCGTTGACGACGGTTTCTCGATGCACATAGTCAGTCGCTGCCATGGGCCCTTGCGTACCCCACTCAGATCCGGTTTCTTGTTCTTGAAGTAGATCGAATTAAAACTCTAGTAGGAAATTCTCATGTTCACTATCAACATGCACCAAACCAAATTTTATTTAAAGGTGGCAGAAACATTTTTATTCCTTTTTCGTAGATTTGGCCTTTGTGTTGAGGGTTAATACCGGGTGAATTTACCCTGAAGTCTGAAGCCATATTTGGGTTCAACCCCTTTCCGACACCATTTTCCTCTATAACCTGAGGCAATCTAAATCAGATTTTTTCAGGGTCATATCCGAGGTTGGGAGAGAGCCAGCGTTCTACCACTGAGACTTCCATGCCTTTCCGCTTGGCATAGTCGTGGATTTGATCGTGCTTCAATTTCCCAACGGAAAAGTATTTGGCTTGGTGATGGGCAAAATAGAAGCCACTGACTGATGCAGCCGGATACATAGCGTACGACTCGGTGAGTTGAATACCTATGGTTTTTTCCACCTGCAGCAATTCAAACAGATGGTGTTTCTCGGTATGGTCCGGACAGGCCGGATAGCCCGGCGCAGGGCGAATGCCACGATATTTTTCTTGAATGAGTTCCTGGTTGGTCAGTTGCTCATCTTGACCGAAGCCCCATTCCCGCCGTACTTCGCGATGTAGCCATTCGGCAAAGGCTTCGGCTAATCGATCGGCCAGAGCTTTCGCCATGATAGAGTTGTAATCATCATGATCTTGTTCAAACCGCTGACAAAGCGCTTCGATGCCGATGCCAGCGGTGACCGCAAACCCACCAATATAGTCAGCCTTGCCGCTGGACTGCGGAGCCACAAAATCTGCCAACGCATAGTAAAAATCTCCCTGAGGTTTTTCACTTTGCTGCCGTAATGTGTGGAATACTGACACGGCTTCCGAGCGGGTCTCATTCCCATAGATGGTAATATCGTCGCCCTGACTGTTGGCTGGGAACAATCCATAGACGCCTTTTGCGGTGAGTAGTTTTTTGTCAATGATTTCTTGCAAGAGTTTCTGGACATCGTCGAAGAGTTCTTTGGCTTTTGGTCCAACTACGGGATCTTCAAAAATTTTGGGATATTTCCCCCGTAATTCCCACGCACGAAAAAACGGGGACCAGTCAATAACCGGCACCAGCGTCTCGAGCGAGACGTCTTCAAGAACTTTGGTGCCGAGGAAACTTGGCTTGGGGATGTCTGTCGTCTCCCAATCAATGTGCACACGCTGCTTTCTGGCTTCCTCCAACGATATAAGTTTTTTGGCGATTGTTTTGGACTCATACGCTTCCCGAGTTTTCTGTTGTTTCTCCTGAACATCTTGCACAAAGGCGGTTTTATCGTCCTCGCTCATTAACTTGCGCACGACATTCACCGCTAAGGACGCATCTAACACATGCACGACCGGGCTGGTATAGCCCGGCGCGATTTTCACAGCCGTATGCGCTTTACTGGTCGTCGCCCCGCCAATTAACAAGGGGACGGAAAACCCTTCTCGAGTCATTTCTCGCGCGTTATGGACCATTTCATCCAACGAGGGGGTGATCAACCCACTGAGGCCAATGATATCGACTTTTTCCTCCCGAGCAGTTTGTAAAATCTTATCGCAGGGAATCATGACGCCCAAGTCAATAATTTCGTAATTGTTGCACGCCAGGACGACTCCGACGATGTTTTTCCCGATATCATGAACATCGCCCTTTACGGTCGCGAGCAGGATTTTTCCCTGGCTCCGACTCTTTCCTTTATCTTTTTCCGCATCCATAAACGGCAGCAAATACGCCACTGCCTTTTTCATGACACGGGCGCTTTTAACGACCTGTGGCAAAAACATTTTCCCCGCGCCGAATAGTTCTCCAACCACATTCATGCCATCCATTAATGGCCCCTCAATGACATCCAAGGGCTTATTGAGTTTCTGGCGGGCTTCCTCCACATCTGCATCGATAAATTCGACAATCCCTTTAATCAACGCATGTGAAAGCCGTTCTTCTACCGTACTCCGACGCCAGGCATCATCTTTCACGACTGTCTTGCCCTGTTGCTTGACCGTTTCGGCAAAGGTGACTAATTCCTCGGTGGATTCCGGACGACGATTCAACAAGACATCTTCGACCAACGTGAGCAGGTCTTTGGGAATTTCTTCATAGACACCCAATTGACCGGGATTCACAATCCCCATGTCTAACCCTGCCTTGATGGCATGGTAGAGAAATGCGGAATGCATGGCTTCACGCACCGCATTATTGCCACGAAAGGAAAATGAAATATTGCTGACCCCGCCACTGATTTTGCAAAAGGGTAATGTCGCTTTGATTTCCCTTGTGGCTTCGATGAAATTCACAGCATAGCCATTGTGTTCTTCCATGCCGGTCGCAACGGTCAAAATATTGGGATCAAAAATAATGTCTTCCGGGGGAAAGTCCAGCCTGTCGGTCAGGAGACGGTAGGCCCTGGTACAAACTTCCACTTTTCGTTCGAGCGTATCCGCCTGACCGGTTTCGTCGAACGCCATGACCACCACTGCGGCACCATACCGTTGAATGAGATGAGCTTGTGCCAGAAATTTCTCTTCGCCTTCTTTGAGACTGATGGAATTAACAACGCCTTTGCCTTGAATACACTTGAGGCCCGCTTCAATGACGGACCATTTTGAGCTATCAATCATGATAGGCACACGCGCTATATCCGGTTCGGAGCCGATTAGGTGTAAAAATTCCACCATGGCCTTTTCTGAATCTAAAAGCCCTTCATCCATGTTCACATCGATGATTTGTGCTCCCCCTTCGACTTGCTGCCGCGCCACCGCCAAGGCTTCTTCCAAATTCCCATTCAGAATCAACTTGGAAAATTTTGGAGATCCAGTGACATTGGTGCGTTCACCAATATTGACAAAATTGGCTTCTGGCCGAATGGTGACTGGTTCCAATCCGCTTAACCGGGTCATACGCGGAATGTGCGTTTTTTTGTGGGGGGCACAATCTTTAACCCCTTCCGCAATCGCTCGAATATGATCGGGTGTACTCCCACAACACCCACCTACGATATTGACCCACCCCTGGCTGGCAAAATCTCGAAGGTCCGCTCCCATTCGTTCCGGCGTCTCATCAAACCCGCCGAAGGCATTTGGCAAACCCGCATTGGGATAGCAACTGATATAGATGGGTGCCACATTGGAAAGTTCCTCGATATAGGGCCGCATTTGTTTCGCCCCTAACGCACAATTAATCCCCACACTCAAGAGATTGGCATGGGAAATGGAATTCCAAAAGGCCTCGATAAGCTGTCCTGATAACGTACGGCCACTCAAATCCGTAATTGTCACAGACGCCATGATGGGAATATCGCGGTGTATTTCTTCGCAATATTGGGCAATGGCATAAAACGCCGCTTTGGCATTCAACGTGTCAAAGATGGTTTCAACCATAAGAAGATCAACACCCCCTTCGACTAAACCCCGAACCTGATCATAGTAGGCTCCCGCTAAGTCATCGAAGGTGACCGCCCGAAATGCCGGATTATTCACATCTGGGGACATTGACGCGGTTCGATTGGTTGGCCCCAACGCGCCAGCGACAAAACACTGCCGACCCGGTTGTTTAGCCTGCACCCGGGCCACCGCCCGCTTTGCCGCTTGAGCACCTGCCACATTTAATTCATAGGCTAGCGTTTCCATCTGATAATCGGCCATGGAAATGGCGTTAGAATTAAAGGTATTCGTCTCAATGATATCGGCTCCGGCTTCGAGATAGAGCGCATGAATATCTTCAATAATATTTGGCTGTGTCAGGACAAGGAGGTCATTATTGCCTTTGACATCACAGACATGATCTACGTACCGCGTTCCGCGAAAATCCGCTTCATTCAAATTATGGTTTTGAATCATCGTTCCCATGGCTCCATCCAACACAAGGATTCGATTATTCAAGATCTCTTCCAAATTTTCTTTCATGCATGCCCTCCCATCGCCCACAAATTCCACTCTCTCTGTTTAATCACTTTCGGCCTGTCCCCAATTAATCTTCATCCCACGTTCTTGACTTCGAGGATTTTCAACAAATAGGATGATGAATATCTTAGATTTTGTTATGACATTTCTTGTTCAGTTTTGTAAAAGACCCCTTTCTGTATTGCCCTTCCTCGCAATCGCTTTACCATTCTGCCTTGGGACATTCTTAAGCTTCCCTGCCGTTTCCATTGCTAAGCCGTACTTTGAAGATGGCTTCTTAGGCCTCACACAAGGAGAATTACGTACCCAACTGGGTACGCCCATGGCGGTTCGTTCCCGAAAAGCGGCCCTTCGGGTCTTTAGTTATTACACGTTTAAAGATTGGCAAAAATATTTTAAAAATTTAGTTTCCCCAGAAAATGGGGAAGACGTGTATACCTACACAAGAAATGGCATTCAAGTTCGGTATTCATTCATCTATGTCCCCGACCTGAATGAAGGTAAAGACTTTCCCACCTTGTATGTTCAGCGATGTGAAATTGAATTCTCTCCTGCTGTCTCATTGGAAACCATTCCGTCTCTTGTTCCGGAATTCCTACCTCCTTCGGAACTATCGGCTCACGCATTTCGATCCAATTTGTGGGTTTTGGTGTTTAAAGGCCCACCCTCACCTGAAGCTTCATTCATCGTGAAGGAACGAGGTAAGGAAAAACTATCATGGTCCTTGGCGTATCAAATGTTTTCCATTAATGGGGTTCCGAATTATCTTTCTGTCCACACACCCTTTGATCGCTTGGAAATCACCACACAAAGTCTTCAGGTCGTAACGATTCGACAACGCCTTACGCATGAACCAATCCCCAACCCCTTCTCCCCTGAATTTAAGCCCCCTCCCCTCTCTCAAACCCCAAAAATCAAACCCATTCCCCTTCCACAGTATGAAGATTAACGAAGAGCTAAGAACCCTGTGCCTAACCTATACCCATTACACCCCACCCTCCCCTGGCACAAATCGAAGATCTCGCTCCTCGCCAATGGATAAATAGCCCTCACCCCATTGCTTTGAATCATAGAGATTCCACGCCCCTTTATGCCCATCGGGTTTGAAGCGAATTCCCCAATTGCCACCAAAGATGATGAAGGCCGTTCCAGCTCCGGAGTCTTCCACTTTCTGCGCAAAGGCCGGGCAAAGCGGTTGTTCAAGATTATCACACCACCCTGTGACCTCACACCATTCTCCATGAGGCAACCGATCATAGGACTTGACATGAGAAATTTCCCGGGGAGGGCCTACCTCCTTAAACCGGATAAAGTAAGATCCTTCAAAATTTGGATTCTGTTCAACTTCGAGAAACATAGCCCCGTTACCTTGACCCCTTTTGAAATCCGCTGATAGAGTATTATATGAACACCATCGACTAGTCATTACACGAGTTTGGGTAAAGACACTCGCTTAGAAACTTACTTATTTTTATGGCTTCATCCTTGAGTCCTCATCATCCCTACGACCAACCTTCACCAGTATCTCCCACGTCATGGATTTGTCGGCGTCCAGTTCGAGTTACCCTGTACCTTCTTCTAGGATCATTTGCACTGTGGATGATTGGATGGGGAATCGTGCCGCGATTACTTGATCCAACTTTTGAACAACATCTTCATGATAACGCCGTCATGGCCGGCATGAGCCGAGAACAGGTCATGAAAGCTTGGGGTTCCCCATATCAAATGAATGTCAGCTATACCGACAAGGGTATTCGCCGAGAGGAGTGGGTTTACGAGGATTGGATTGATACCAGTACAATTAAACACCGATACCTATACTTTGAAGAAGGGAAATTACTCGGAGGTTGGTACTAGAGTACATTCAACTCATGAACACCCATTCAACCAGGTTTCCCTGAATGCGGTTTCTCCCTACCAGACCCTATGATCAGGGCGTTTCTGTAATTTGGGCTCTTCTCTCCTTCCCTGGTCCTCCAGAAATAATCAAGACTCGCTTCCACTCCCTGATTTGATAAATGCTCCAGGCATGAGATTCCCCTTTATAAAAGGCCTCAGGGTCCTCTCCCTTGGCACTCAGATAGGTTGGCTCTGTAAATCCTTCGTCCATAGCATAATCCAAGAGATTTTCAGCCGTGACACCCTTTCCATGAAGAGCCACGTCGGCCAAGAATTCTAAAATGGCATCTGGATCGGAAATACTTATTGGCTGCATAGTTACAGTCTGCCTCAATTTGTGCTATTCTATTTATGTTTGGGGTTGCACCGCAACGTCTATTCAAAGCAAAGGTGTCATTCAGCTACCAACCCTTTTGGGGAAAGTTGAAAACATGCCTGAGTATGGATAAAGAGTTCCCCAACGACGTTCTCAACTATTTGTTGTGGTCACCTCCTCCGGTGTACAAACCGTACACCAACTGATGGTTGCGTTTCGGGAAATATGGCAGCAAGGTGACAGCCTTTCCTTCCACTGACTCGGGTAGGAAGTGGACAAGCTTTCAATATTCCCTTGGACTCTTAATGCAGTAGAGATACCTTCAATGGAGATCCGCATTAATGGAATTCCGCAATATTCACCAGGCCTTTGTTTGATGCGAATCTCCATTCCCTTTTCCTTCTCTCATGCCTAGAAAACTTTCCCCCGAACAATTCCGAGACCGCATATTTGATGTGCTTCGTCGTAAGCAGCATTGGGTAACACCGTGTTTGGAAGGTAATACCATCACAAAAAAACAATTAAATATATATTTTCATCAAGAATACGTTGTCTATATTAGAGATTTTGCAGTCCTCCTGGCCCAAATACTTGGGAAAAATCCTCCATGGGAAGCTCGCCGACGCCTGGCAACCATCATTTACGAGGAAGAAACGGGGGGATTTTCTTTGAGGCAACCTTACCAAGAATTATTTCTCCATATGATGAATGGCCTGGGTTTCGATCGAGCTGGGTTCCGAGATGTGGAGTTGCTCGCATCCAGCCGGATCTATCGAGAATGGTTGAACCAAATTTGCCAAGAAGAGGATTGGGCCCTGGGAGCAGCAGTGTTAATCATCTTCATTAAAGGAACCTCGAACGACCCAGAGGAAGTCCTGCATCCAAAACCGGCCCACACTCAAGCAGAGATCGAAGACTTCATCAGAAAACACGCCTTAGTCCAATATCAAAATCTTTCACCGGAGTTCATGGGTTATATTCGCGCACAGCAAATGTTTGCTCCTGGATCCCGCAAAACGATTTACGATATGGTCACCCACCATACAGACGAAACCAGCCAACTGCAGGTTCTGTCTCGGCTGGAAGAAGCATTACAGGTGTGGTCTCGTTATGAGAATGGAATTGCTCGCGCCTGTGGAATTCGCCAACCCTAGCCCTTCCTTTTTGCCACCAACGACTTCTTCAAAATCTCTTTGGCCTCCTTGGACTTTTTCAATTCCCATACTTGAGCTTTCCAGACATAAAAGGCTGCTGTTCCGTATATAGGATTTTCCCAAAAAAATCTGAAATACCCTCGTGTTTTATTCACTCATAATGCTATTTAATAATTTAAAGAACACCTTGCTAGGAAAGTACTAGGGTTTTTTATTTGTGAAAATAGCTATGCCCTTCATGAGTAGATCCATCCGAGATTTTTTTATGGTTCGAAAAAGCCATTCTCCACAATACGTCCTTCATCCCCTGGTTGGGCAGTGGACAATGATATTAGCGATCGGTCTCACCCATATTCAGTGTACTTGGACTCCGGAAATAGAAACGGTCTTGCATCAAGATCAGAATGGCTCTATTGCTTTACAAACAACCAAATCATTCAAGATATCTCCGAACCATCCCATCTCGCTGTCTGATTCTCTCATTCAAAAAATTTTGGTGGGGATTACCAAACAGCAAGAGGATGGCATGCTTCAACATCTCTTATCTGGACCATCTCCCAAACTTCCCGCTTTTTCTTCTTCACAAACACAATTTT
The DNA here is from genome assembly GCA_036443915.1 of Nitrospirales bacterium. Lineage (GTDB taxonomy): Bacteria > Nitrospirota > Nitrospiria > Nitrospirales > UBA8639 > Nitrospira_E. Next base: position 610 of record JAZFZJ010000362.1, on the reverse strand, counting down.
TGGCACCCCAATTGGCCCTCGCCTTATCAAAAGCCACTTCTGAAGAAATAATTTCTTTTACCTGCGCAGCGAATGACGAAAAATCTTCGGTGGTCATTGGTACAGTAGCCGTTTTTCATCCTACCACCTTTGCCATCACTCTAAAATATAGTCCAGAAGCCTCGTTAGGTCGCAAAAAGGGAAAAAATTCTCTTGGGAATTTACACCGCAATATCACCATTCAATTTTCCCAAGAATCGGCTCTCGTAAAACCGGAAGAAACCCCAACCTTAATGGACATTCCCAAAGGATCGCATGGGATATTGGTAAACTACGAACTGTTGAAAATATCCCCTAGAAAAGACCAGGTTCATCCTTCTTCAAAACCTGGCACACACCTTAAAAGTCAAGAGACCGGGCAAGACCCTTCGGAAATAGACGCTCTCAATGAACAGCTACAAGATCTTCAACGGAAAGTAGACGAACAAAGCAAAGAAATCAGACGCCTTCAACAAACGTCCCCCTAAATATTGAGATCAACTATCGGTCTTGACATCTGTTAAAGGGCAACGTGAGGGGAAAGTCGTATGTGTTATGAATTGTGAGAATAGCTATCATCAACGTCAATTAA
>JAZFZJ010000361.1:0-7763 GCA_036443915.1 Nitrospirales bacterium | reverse complement strand
TTAAATAACGGACTGAACCAAATTTTGTCGTAGAGGGTTGGGCGATGATCCCGTGGATTACTGGCCGTGCCTGTTTTGATATATCCCGCCTGGCCTTGCATATCCACCACAAGAGTATGAAGGGTTGGATCCAGGCTAATCGAGGTGATTTCAAAATGGTCAAGATCATCTATCGTGATAAACATGGGCGCGTGAAATTCCACTCCGAGTAAACCCTTCGGATTATTAAACGTGATTGTCCCTTGCATCCCCTCAGGACTCTTCCGTTCTCCAGTTGCTGGATCCTGCCAGGAAATATCAACAGACTGAATGCTTAGAGCCGTCTTAGAAAAAAGCGCTTTGGTCTGAGTTCCCACCTCTTTGATGATCAAGATGAAGTTCCCGTCTTGCCCCACAATCTCCATCGTCCCTAGCTTGCTCTCAAAAAATGCTTGATACGTGAGTTCTTGGTCTTGAGAGAAAGGGATGGACATGTCTTTGGGCATGACCAATCCCTTTTCGATCAATGTCACCGCATTCAACTCAGACAACACAGTCCGTTGCCGGCCCTGGTCCGCTCGAATCGCCACATGTATGGCGTTCTGTTTTGTGACTTCCAACGTCACCGCGGCATCCTGCGTCAAAATGATCGCATCAAGCTGTCCCGCAACGGGAAGCTGATTCCCAAGGTGTTCCTTTGTCTCAGTCGATTCCACCGTAATACCCGAGTCAAATCCAGGCTTGGCTGATTTGAACGTGAGGGTCCGACCGTCTTCCGCAAGTTCCACCCAGGCTTTGGGAGGATAGGTATCGGAAACCATGTCCAAATCTGCGGGATTGGCCACCAACAGCCGATCTGGAGAAAAAGAGACGGTTCCAACATGTTGGAAGGTGAGTTCGCCAAAAGACAGTTCATCGGTCAGACGTGTATCTTGATCGTCTGCGGTGACGGTGAAGGTGATACGGGAGGTCTGAACCCGGATCTCAAGATCCGGGGCGATACGCCACAGAGAACTGGCCATGAGCAAAAGAAGCACCACCCCAGCGACGGCGGCTTTCACCCCAATAAGGGCCACCGCTTTGCCAAGCCAGGAGGCCTTGGTGGAAGCTATCTCTGGTGGATCAAACAATTTTCCTTCCAATTTGGCACGAACGCCCAAGAGCAACATGGCAAAATCCTTGGTGTCCCTTGCGCCATCCCACTGGAGAAATCGAAAGGCCTGAATTCCGGTAAAGGCTAGGGGAATGGCGTCGGGTTCCAACATCACCGGCACAAGCTTATGGTTTTTCAGGGATTCGCGCGCCTCCGCCCGAACCCAACGGGATTCTTTGGCATGTTTTGTCCAGAGAACCACCGAACACTTTGCCGTAGCCAGGGCTTCTTCTATGGTTTTATCCCATTCGCTCCCCACTGGAATCTGGCGATCCCACCACACAGAAAGTCCCTCTTGCTCCAAGCCTGCTGCCAGCCGTTGGGCGATCGCCCGGTCTTCGCCGGCATAACTGATGAAAACCTCTTTTCCAGAAGAGGGCATGAGGTGAATTAGGGAGTGAGAAAAGGCTGATGGTAAAAATGAATTTCTTGGGAAATGCGTTGACTGGTGCTTAAAGAAAAACCGGTGATGTCAAGTTGGTAGGCCCCGGCAGGAGCCTCTTTCGCCATCCAATGAAGCGTAAAGGGCCGGCCGGCCGGTAGTCTTCTGAATTTTTGATGGTCCACTTCCTTTCCCGTCGCTTTCTCAACCATCCTGGCCTCGAGCCGCGAGTCTTCGCCGGTTTTGAGGGTAAACACATACCCTTCGATCTGCTTGGGTGAATTCGCATGATACAGCACCGCCGGGGCTACTCGTTCGATACTGGATGTGGTTTCCGTTCCCAGTCGGACCAAAGCCCCCAATTCGTAGAGTTGAAGGGGAGGCTGTAATTCTTTAAGAACGGGGGTGGCTGGCCAGACAAATTCATTGTGAAACCCTACTGCCCAAGGTGTCTTAAGCTCCACATTATTCAACCAATAATAGGTCCGGTAATCTAATTCTCTGACGGTCACGTAGACCGGTTGTTCCTTGTCTAAATAAAACCGGAGCTTGACTTTGTTGGGAAACCGTCCTTCCGTTATCGGTTCTTGATAATCCGTCAGCACCGAAATGAGTTCAATGTCATAGCCCGACACCGGTTTGGGGCGGACCCCTTCCTTCCAACGATCCCCACGGATTTGATCCCCCCGGGTTCGATATTGCAGGTCCAGCTGAGCCCAAAGACAATCGGGAAAGACCCCAAGTGGAAACAAGATCAGAACAAGGAGCAAATATTTCATTGGCCTTTTCCAACCCCGTGATGGCCTACCCCGCACCCGCACCCTTTCCTTCTCCTCAGTGGGGCAAGGTAGGAATTCCCCCTGAAACCATCTTCGTATGGGAATCATAAACAGCCTCCCTGGCCTGCACATATCATATGACCTCACATGATATGGAAGAACCAAAACCCGCTGTTCGCTTGAATGTGTCCGCCAGTGTCGGTGGGAAGTCTAACCCGGAACAGCAGAGGAATCCAGAGGGCAACGGAATACCAGGAATTCGAGATGGGCTGTACGTTGAGGAGTATATTCGAACAAGGATTTATGGAACGGAGGCCGTAGAAACGGCTGCGTGTGAAGAAGGCATCGTTTCACCCAAATTTTTGGGAAGATCCCAGCCTCCACCCACCGCTTTGAAGAGGGCAACCATATCGGTCAGACGGGCCCGTTCCGTTTGAACCAACGTCAGCTCCGCTTGTAGGACCGTTCGCTCCGCATCCAAGACATCTAGGTACGTCACTAATCCCTTGCGATAACGAATGTCCGCAAGCTCTCTGGCCTCTTGGGCTGCCTGTACTTCTTGATGCTGACTGGTTAATTGCTCTCCCCGAGCTTGCAAGGCCACCAGCAAATCTGCGACTTCCCGAAACGCGTTTAAAATCGTCTGATGATATTGTTCTAACATTTGATGGTACCGGGACTCGGCGACTTCCAATCGTGCCACATTGGTATATCCTTCAAAAATGGGCAAGGAAATTGACGGCCCAATGCTCAATCCCCGGCTAGCCCACTTAAACCATTGATCAAATTCACTCGTCCGAAACCCACCTGATCCAGTAATCGCAATCGTAGGGAAGAAATACGCACGGGCCTCACCGATGCGAGCATTGGCAGCCTTTAACGTTTCTTCGACTTCCATAATATCCGGCCGCCTCTGCAAAAGCTCAGACGGCAAGCCGACTGGAATTGTGGGTTGCACAAGGACTTTCCGAAGTGGTTTTGGTGCCAGGCCACGCGTATTCGGATTGTGTCCGGTCAAGACTTCAAGTTGGTGTTGTTGGGCAGCTCGCTGCCGTTGGAGGTCAGGTATGAGCGCGGCCGTTTGGAACGCCAGTACCTCAGCACGTTTGACATCTAAATCCGAGACAAGCCCCGCTTGTGCTCGATGGCTAATAATGGACAGGGAATCTTGTTGAAGTGCCAGATTTTTTTCGGCAATTTCTATTTGTTCATCCAATTCACGAAGACGAAAGTAGGCTTGCCCCACGTCACTGATGAGGGCAAGGATGACCCCGCGTTGATCCATTTCCAAGGCAACAGCCTCGGCAGAAGCCGCCTCCATATTGCGACGGATTCGCCCCCACATATCCACCTCCCAACGCAAATCCATGGAGGCACTCCAGAGATCAAAGCTTGATCCAGGCGGCGCAAACCCTTCGGGTGACGCCCCGGTGGGTGCCGCCAGAATATTCTCGGAACGCCGAAACCGGGTATAGGCTCCTTCCAAATTGGCTTGCGGGTAGAGCCCCGCTCCGGCGGCCAACGCCAGCGCCCGGCCTTCCAACACGCGATAACTGGCCTCTCGCACATCATGATTGCGTTCTAATGCCGTCTCAATCAATTGATTCAATTCATCATTGCGGAAACCCTGCCACCACGTCACCTCAGGCATTTCACCCATCGAAACCGGGAGATGAGAGGAATCTTTATTCAAGCTCATCTCTCCCCAATCTTTTGGGACCTCCAGATCAGGTGATTGATAGTCCGGACCCAGGAGGCATCCCTGCAGACTTATGGCCACTACCATCAAACCCCATAAATACGCTCTACCAACTATCCCCCTCTCACCCTTTCCTGGCCCCCTTCGTTCCTCACTGGAACGACGGTCCTTAAAAAGAGAAAGGATACAACCTGGTTCTTTCATAGTGTTTCCTTCCACCATTCAAGCCCTTTTTCACCGTAAGGAAAGAGCATTCGTAGTCGCACAAAAAACCTTCTTTATTGTTCTTGTCCTTCTTGCGTCCTATCGAACGATTCGTGAGCGACCGGTGCCTTCATACCGGGGTCTCCTCCCCTCGTAGGGGGCTGGGGTGTTCGATCGATAAACACGTCGACTTGTTGGCCGACATAAACCGGAAATGCCGGTTTTTCAAATCCATAAATGACCTGTAAGACTCGCGTATCCACTCGTTCCCGATTGTCACCGGTGAGCGACCGTTTCGGCACAATATAGGGTTCAATGCGATTGAATGTGAGTGGAATCGCTTGGGCTGTATATCCTTTTAAATAGGCCACGGCGGGGCTTCCCGGCACAACCAAGGGGGCGTTGACTTCATCGATATCAGCCCGCACTTGTAAGGTTTCCGTATCCCCCAATAACATGAGCGGATCACCCGACATGACCTGCGCATATTCTCCCCCTCGAATGTTGACCTGAAGAATGGTGGCGGCCCGTGGAGCCCGCACCGTGAGTCGGGCTAAGAGGGATTGCACCTCATCTCGTTCCGCTTGAGCCAATTGGAGATCAGCCCGTGCCCGGCTCAATCCCCGTTTGGCCATTTCCACCTCGTGCCATTTCCGTTCTAAATCATCTTCGCTCACGGCGCGGCGGTCTTTCACCGCCTGGAGACGTTTCAATTGACCCTGTAAATCCCGAAGGCGAATTTTCTCTTCGGCGATTCGCGCCGCCGCTGAGGGAAGTGAGGCCGTCTTGGTGTGCAGTTCCGCCCGTAGTTCTCGGCTATCTAACTGAAACAGGGGATCGCCTTTTTGTACCCGATCTCCTACCGCCACATGCACCTTGATCACTAACCCGGCCACGGGAGGTGCGATCCGAACATTTTCGTGCATGGCTTCAATGATTCCGGCCGCCGCGACGGTCATGGAGTAGGGAGTCCTTGGTGGAGGTTCTAAGGGAAGGGGGGGAGGCGGTTTATCACGAGCACCCCACAACGTGGCAATCGTGAGAAACACCCCCATCAACGCGAGCCAAAAACTAAGACGTCGCAAGACCATTAAATGGGCTCCTCCGGCCCATGCTGGATTTGATCCACCTTCCCATCTTCCATATGCACAATCCGATCGCCAAATTCAAAAATGCGTGAATCGTGTGTCACAATGATCACCGCTCTGTCGGCTTGCTTCCCCACATGATGTAACTGCTCCACAATGCGGTGGCCCGTTTCACCGTCCAGACTCGCGGTCGGCTCATCACATAAGAGCAACTGTGGATCGCCCACCAACGCTCGGGCGATCGCCACCCGTTGTTGTTCACCACCAGAGAGTCTCGTCGGCAAGGCCTTCAATCGATCTCCCATCCCCATGCTCCCCAAAACCTCTTCGGCCCGGGCTAAGGCATCCGGTTTAGGGACTCCTCGAATGAAAAGAGGCACCGCGGCATTTTCCACCGCCGTGAGGGTGGGTAATAAGTTATATTGCTGAAAAATAAACCCTAAGTGATCCCGCCGGAATCGGGTCTTCTCCTGGCCAGAAAACTCTTGAATCGGTTCCCCTAAAACCGTCACCTTTCCCTCATCAATTTCTAAGATACCCCCGATCACGGACAACAGGGTCGTTTTGCCACTTCCCGAGGGACCGACCAACAACAACACTTCCCCTCGGGCTACATCCAAGTTCACGCCTTTAAGAACAGGAATCCGAGTCTCCCCTTCCCCAAACGATTTGAGCACGCCTCGGGCCCGAACCAGCCAAGGCGATGCCTCGGCCCTGGAAGAATCCAAATCTTGATGCAACCGGTTATCCACGGAAGACCACCGCCGGTTCAAGTTTGGCTAGTTTTCGAATACTGATCGCACTGGATAGACTGCAAATCACCAGAAGAGCCACCGCCACCCCAACCAACAACGGCCAGGTTTCTTTAAAGGGCAACCGCTGCCCACTTCCTACCGTGATACCAAACAGCGTAGCCAAACCCACACCCACACCATAACCGATTAATCCCACGGTGAAACTTTGGAGTAGAATCATCCGCGCCAACATACCAGTGCTAGCCCCAATCGCTTTCAGCGCGCCAAATTGCCGAAGATTTTCCACCGTAAAGAGATAAAAAGTTTGTCCCACGATCGCCATCCCCACAATAAAGCCCAACAACACCGTCGTGCCAAAATTCACCCCAATACCGGTGTTTTTCAACATCCAGTAAATGGTTTTCCATCCGAACTGCTCTTCGGTAAACGCCCCTAATCCGGTTTGCTCATGGATTCTCTTGGCCAATTCTTCAGGACTCACTCCCTTGGCAGGACTGGCTAGAACATACGATAACTTTCGACGTTCTGGAGGCGTGACCTCCAAGGCTTGTTCGTACGTCAGATAGACGAAGGGAAAGTTCTGAAAACTTTTTTGAGTTTCCACAATGGCCACGATTCTGACCTGGTGGTCATTAATTTCAAACGTCGTTCCCAAATGAATGTTCTCCGGACCACCCAACCGTTCCACTCCAAACTGATCAATGGCCACAGTATCCGGCGAACGCAGCTCTTCAATGTTTCCCTCCAACACCCTACCGGGTCGACCGATCAAGGTACTGGCCTCAAGCCCCACCAACGCAATTTGTTCGTAATTACCATCCCGCAGCCGAGCACGTTGGACTCCCTTATAGAGAGGAACCGCCCAATCCACCCCAGGAACACTCCTCACCACATTTACGGCGGTATCGGCAAGGGGTTTAATCTCTTCCACCTGATTGATATTAGGATCCGTCACCCACACGGGCGCATTAATATTGGTAATCCCGGATTGCGACCAGGTCATCAAACCCCAAAATATGGAACCCTGTTGCACAATCAACATCGTAGAGAAGGTCAACCCTGCCAATAGCATCAGGTACTTGGCACGATCACCAAACAACATTTTTAACGCCACAAAATTCATGACGTGCGTGGCTTCCTCTTCGCCTGAGACTTTTTTGTGGATGGCCTTTGGGGTTGCCTGCGCGTGTGGCTTTTCCGGAGGCCTTCCATGAACACGGAAACAAAGGTCTGAACAATTTCATGTGGGTCATGTGTGAGTTTGGCCCCAAACAACACAATAAGGAGACGGTGATAAATCAACATGCCCATAAACGATCGGGCGGCAATCAATGGCGGAACCCGCTGAAAGGCTCCTTCTTGAATCCGTTCTTCAATATACCCCGCCAAAAAATCGTAAAACATTTTGATATGATTCTGAAAAAACATATCCGACAACTCATGACTCTCCAGAGCACTGAATAAAATCAATCTCATCAGATTGTGATCCGGAGCACCCCGGACAATCGTTTCGGCGATGACCGTAAATACTTCCTGATCTTTTCGTTGCTGAGCCAAATTCTTAATACGTGACAGCAACTGAGGAACAGGGGATTTTTCCGCCAGGATAGCCGCGTACAACTCATGTTTGCTCGGGAAATGTTTAAAAATCAGAGCCTCGCTCACTCCCGCTCGAGCGGCAATCTCACGGGTCTTCGTCCCGCTAAACCCCTTTTCTGCAAACA
>JAZFZJ010000360.1:0-11098 GCA_036443915.1 Nitrospirales bacterium | reverse complement strand
GCGATCAGCAAGGCCGCAAGCCGCGAGGAGGATGAGGCGTACAGGTCCGTACGTCGAATCCTTCGAGCAATGAGAACGCATCGCTTGCCCCATCCTGAAAGGTGGCCCATTTGTTTTCAACAGCCCCCATATGGCTACTCTTGAGGAAAGGCTGGTTCTTATGGCGTTAAACGGGCGAAGACATGGCTCTTTTGAGTGTAAATATGACTGTTGAACCGGAACCATCATTCGATCCGTTATCTGATCCTCGCCAAGATCTTCAGGACGAAATTCAATTTTCAGGGTTGTTGACGGCCTTTTGCTTCATGGTCTGCCTATCTGGGGTGGGTTTGTTGCTCTGGAGTGTGGCCACCACAGACCTTCTTGCCGATTCTCCAACGGCGAGCCGTGATCTTGAGCGACTTGCGAGCCGCATGTTGAGTTTTGAATCCCGCCTGCCAGAACTCTCTTCTTTCGAACAGATGATGTTTCGTCTTGGTGGACAAGATGGTGATACCCAAGAACACATCAGGCTGTGGTATGAAGAACTGGTCGACTTGGACCGTCATCCACTGGATGGATTGTACCTGGGGGTTTTAACAGGGGAGGCGGGGTTAAAAGCGGAACTGATGCACTTGATAGCGAAGTGGGATAACAAGGAAGCTCCAGATTCCTTGTTCCAACGATTGTTACAGGTTGTGTATATACATGATGAAGCAGATCATTTTGATTATGAAACGCTGCAAGCGCAATTGGCTGAATGGGTTCCGGGGAATTGGTTTTATTTTCATGTGGCGCAACGGTTGGCTGAATCAACCGGCGACCGCGTGTTAGGGAAAAATCTTCAGACCCAATTCAAGGGATTGACCGATCCATTATTGTGGAGATGGCGGGTACTCTTGATCATTGAAATGATGATGATAGGACTCGGATTAATTTTTTTCTTCCGGCTGGGAGTTGCTCGTAGGAATGGCAGAATTACCTCAAAAGACACTAAATGGGGGAGAGGACCATCACCTTGGACATTTGCTGAGGGGATGGCAGTATTGGCTCGGGGAGGGGCGCTCACGATTTTTTTGATTGGTCTCGTGGCGGTCATGCCGCAGGGACTCATGTTCGTGGAGCACTATGGATCTATCCTCTTGTATGTACCAACGGTTGTTCTCACGGCGGTGGTGTTATGTCGACCAAAAAAACAATCGTTGTTCGGAGTGCTGGGCTGTTCGAACCCATTCCAACGAATACGATCGTCTTTTCCTATCTTGGTAAGTGTCATTGCCTTGGGTCTCTTAGGCGATGGGCTGATTATGGTGGGGGGTGAGGCTCTCGACTTTTCTGTCCATTGGACGGAATGGTTTCTTCCACAGCTGATCTGGGGTAGTCAGGCTGAACTGTGGAAAACCTCTATTGAGTTTGTCCTTCTCGCGCCACTATTTGAAGAATTAATTTTCCGTGGATTACTGTTTACCACCTTCAGAGCAAAATTCAATTTTCCCATCTCTATGCTTGGGAGCGCCTTCCTATTTGCGTTGGCACATGGATATGGAATCGTGGCCTTTCTTGCGGTATTCTGGAGCGGTCTTCTGTGGGCATGGGCTTATGAACGAACGGGAAGTGTGCTCCCTGGCATTTGTGCCCATGCGGTAAACAATGGGCTGGTGGTATATTCCCTGGTGGCTTTTTTCCGATAGGACCAGGAAGAGTTCTGGCACAAGGGTTAAAAAAAAACCGAGTACGGTTTTTTTCATGAAGTCCCTCATTTCTTTGGGGCTGGAGCTTTTAATCAGGAGGTTCTTTCTGTCATATTTCTTTTGCTGGATTTGGCCTAGTCGGGCGAGGCCTTTTTTTTAAAAACGACATTTCCTATTTTTATCAGGACTTTTAAATGAGATCGAGCACCACGTTTATAAGGTTTTTAATGGGCTCCTCAAAGAGGTTGGGTAATGGAATCATAAAAAAAACAGGCGAGTGGAAAAAGAATAACATAACTGAAGAGGGCTTGATCTGCGGAGAATCTCTTTCATTCCTCATATGCATGCTGAGTTCAGGCCTTTTCTTCAGATGAGGAATGTGATTCGAGTTGGTCCAATACCTGGTAGAGATCTGGAAAACGGACCGTGTAGCGTAATTCTGTCAAAAGTTTGTGGATTGACACCTTCTTCCCAATGTTTTTGAGCGGTGTGAAAGGGGGGACAGATATGCCCCATTTTGATGAGGCGAAGGTACAAATTTCCTCCCAAGTCCGTGGGCAACCATCGCTGGCAAGATACGTGGCTCCGTCTTCCGCCCGCTCAAGGGCCTGAAGGCAGATGTTTGCCGCGTCCTCAACGTGCAGGAAATTAACCCATTTCGGGGTGTTCGGAATTCTTCCTCTTCTGATCCAATCCAACACATTTCGATTTGGCCCATAGAGGCCCGCAAAACGTATGATGACCGCTCCCAAAGTGGTTCGAAGATATTCTTCCCCTTGGACACGAGGAAGATGGAGCCTCAGCGGCGTCTGCTCGGTGATCGGTCGCTCTTGTGGCGTGTATGCAGATGTGCTTCCCATGACCAGGATTCGGCCGGACTTTCTGGGGCGATTGGCGAAAAATTCCTTCACGAGATCCAAAGGAGCTGCTGGAAAGCACCAGAGGATATGAGTGGGGCTAGGAATGGCTGACCAGGTATCGGGCTGGGCGAGATCAAAGTGCAATCGATGTGCTGGGGGTAGATCTCGTAAGTGGAGATGAGGGCTGCGACTGGTAACCAGGACCTGCCATCCAGTTTTGATGGCCTGATGATAGATACGGGTTCCGGTAAAACCGGTTCCCAGAATCACGAGCGGAATACGTTGAAGCGATGAATCATTCAATGAAGGAGAACTCCAAAGAGAGGGGTAGGGAAGGGTGCTGGTGCTAGTGAAACAGCGATGGCCGGTTGTGTGAATCTGAAAAAACCCGGTATCGATTACTCGACCTGGTCTGCAACATACTGTTGGGCATAACGAAGGTAATTGAGAGCCGATTCTTTGATCCAGGTCAATTCGGTTTCCGTAAGCGTCCTTTTGATTTTTGCGGGAGATCCCAGCACCAGACTCTTCGACGGGATATGAACGCCTTCAGTGATCAACGTCCCTGCGCCAATAATACAATCTTCTTCAATGACCACCCCATCCATAATGATGGCACCCATCCCAATCAACACACGATTATGAATGGTACATCCGTGCAACACAGCATGATGTCCAACGGTGACGTCGTCCCCGAGGGTCAAGGGATGAGTATCATGGGTCACATGTAACAGACAGAGGTCTTGAATGTTGGTCCGGTGTCCAATACGGATGAAATGCACATCACCGCGTATGACGGCCTGAAACCAGACGCTGGAGTCTGATCCAATCACGACGTCTCCAATCACGACGGCGGTATCTTCAATAAAGGCGTTAGGAGCGATGGTTGGGGATATGCCTCGATAGGGTTTTAACATGAGCCCGATCCAAAATGTGCACAAATGTGTGCCATGAGGAATATGTTTCTCACTCAAAGGCGTATCAGTATCGCACCGATGACCAACGCGGTGAGGGCGGCTATAACGGCCAGGTACACGGTCACGCTTCGGTCAGCCAACCAATCGGATTGCCAATTCTTGGGGTAGAGTGCGTTACCGCTAGGCTGCCAGCCTTCTTTGTACAGTCCGAAGCCTTTTTCCAATTCAATCACCTGGTATTTGGCCATCTGATGTCTCTCGGATTGTTGGAGAATCAAATAGGCAAAAAGGCCAGAAAACAAGGCCACGCCAGATATGGCGAACCATCGAGCGATGTTGGTGGGTGCATTCCAAGGTGCCACCACCAACATGAATACTAACATGAGTACCAAAAAGCCACTAGCAGTTGCTGACAGCCGCATCATCTGTTCTCGACGGCGAAAGACTTCTTCTTTGAATAGGGGATACAGAACTCGAAAGACTTCCAGCTGTTCTTCATTGAGTTTCATATGTGGTTTTTGGGACTCAGTCATACAACAGGTTTCGTTGGTTATGGGGCCTTCAGATGATGAATCATCCACTGAGCCAGATGGTTCGTCATAAGCCGAAACTCTTCAGGTTGCCCAAATTGATGTGTCGCTCCTGCAATAAGTTTCAAGTCTTTGGAAACGTGAAGGGAAGCCAGCAATTGATCAATCTGGTTCCGAGGAATGAGTTCGTCTTGATCCCCATGAACGATAAGGGTCGGGGCGTGTATGCGTAAGGCTGAGGCATAGCCATCGTAGGTTAGACATTCTTCAAAAAAGCTGTACCGTAAGGATAGTGGTGTCTCACCACCGAGAAGATTGGGGATCAAGTTGGTTTGTTTCCAGCGGTCGATGGCCGCATCTCCAAATTCCAAGCGGAGCACTTCAGGAAAGTTTGCTACGGGACATTTGAGGCCTAGGGCCTGAAGGGTTGTTGGGTGTCGAGAAGCGGAAAGAATCGCCATGAGCCCACCGAAACTTGACCCTATAAGGCCCAGGCGTTCCATTCCTCGTTCTTGCAACGTTTGAAAAGCGGAATCCAATTGCTCACCACATTTCTTGAGGCTGATGTCTGAGAAATCTTCCTGTGATTCACCCATCCCATACCAATCAAAGCGGAGGGTGGCAATGTCGTGAGGAATAAGAAGGTCCGTGAGTCGCCGATTGGTTCGGCTATTTTTATCAGAGAGAAATCCATGGCACAGGATGACGGCCTGTTTGGTTGAGGTAGGGGGTTGAGCTAAAATTGCGGGTGTCGATAGGGTTGAGGGGAGAGAAAAACTGAGAAGATTTTCCATCATCAGGGTTCTTACGATTGAAGAAAGTAAAAATGGTCGGTAGGCCCATGGCCTTTACCGAGTGCAAGGCTATGGCGAATAGCCTCGGTGGTATAGGTCTTCGCAGCCTCAATCGCGTCTTGTATAGCCTTCCCCTTTGCGATCTGTGCGGCAATAGCAGATGCAAAGGTACATCCAGTTCCATGGGTATTGTTGGTCTGGATAAATTCACTTTTATACATGCGAAAAAATCGTCCGTCGTAAAGCAGGTCAGTTCCCGGTTGTTCCCCCAGGTGTCCCCCCTTGATGAGTACATGCTTGCAACCTAATTGATAGATGATCTTGGCAGCGGCTCTTGCGTCAGCCAGGGTCTGGATGGGCATTCCTGCTAGGATTTCCGCTTCGTGAATATTAGGCGTGAGCAGGGATGCCTGGGGAATTAACTCTGTTTTCAAAAGAGAAATCGCCTCTGGCTCTAAAAGAGACTGGCCACCTTTTGCCACCATGACTGGGTCAACGATGAGATGTGAAGGGTTTTGTTGTGTCAGTGTACGGCTGACGGTGGTGACGATAGCCACGGTAGCGAGCATGCCGGTTTTGACCACATCCACAGGGATATCAGAGAAGATGGCAGCGAGTTGAGCCTCAATGATAGAAGAGGGCAGATGAAAAATATCAGACACTCCAAGGGTATTCTGCGCCGTAATTGAAGTTATGACAGACATCCCGAATACTCCATTGGCCGACATGGCCTTCAGATCGGCTTGGATGCCGGCCCCTCCGCTAGAATCAGAACCAGCTATGGTCAGGACAGCCTTTTTCATGATAGGCGGGGATAAATCAGGCACCATAAAATAACGGGTCGGTTGAATTATTCAAAAGATACTCAATAGCATTCACATCTGACAGCTATAGCTATTTTCATATTTAAAAGAACACATGGCTAAGTAAAGTGGAACACTTTATTAATTTTGAAATACCTAAGCATGAACCATCAAGAGGGTGAGGAAGTGTTCAAACAGGCCCACTGTCTCCCCGCTCAACCCGGTGGCGCCAAGACGCCCCGTTCCACCTTCAAGGTCGCAGATTATACTGGCTACGTCCCGTAGGGTATCACCCTTGTGGCGCGCGGAGCAGACATGGCAGTACGTGAGCACCACAAAGAGCCGAATACGCCGCTAGGGGACCCTGCGCCTTCGCGAGGGCAGGCTATTCAACATTCCCATAAATGGGGTTCGAGTCTACCATGGTATTTCATTATGGATCAAAACACCTGGCCTTTCTATGCGATGTTCCCTTTTCTCGGTTGGGGAGGAAATAGGGATGCCTTATATTTATATATTGACATAAGAGGCAAGATCTTCCATTGTATTTTGCTAATGAGTGTGTTCCTTTCGCTCCCTGCCTTTTGGCCTATGACTTTCTAAGTCCTGTTCAACCTTCATGGATCCTATCCTTCCACCTGACACATCGTTTCCCTCCTCTGAAACGGAGGTTCTTAAAAAGCAGTTAGGCGACCTGACCCTGTCATTAGGAACCGAACGGACCTCTGTTACTCATACCGACAAGGAACTGGAAAGGTTGTATTCCCTTGTTAATCAAGCCGTAGTTGGGATGTTCCAAAGCACGGCTGAGGGGAAATTGGTGTGGGTGAATACAGTCTTAGCTCGTTTGTTTGGATATCAATCCCCGCAAGAGATGATTAAATTCGTCTCAGATATCGCTATACACGTCTATGTGCATCCTGGGCGTCGAGAAGATTTTTGTCGGCTGTTTCAGGAAAAGGATACGGTGGTTCGTTTTCTTTCGGAGGCCTATTGTTTCAATAACGAAATTATATGGATTGAAGAATATGCCAGAGTCCTCCGTGATTCATCTGGGCTTGTCCTGGGGTATGAGGGAGTGGTGTTGGATGCCACTGAACGGCAACGCCAAGAGGTTTTGGTTAAGGGTTTTAATGAGGATGGGGAACGTGCCGTGGCCACTAGAACGGCTGAATTACCACAAGTCAATACACAGATGCGTCAAGAACTTGCCGACAGCCAGCAAACGGTGGCGTTGTTGCGTGAACAACTCGAGCGGTATCACATCGCAGCTCAAGGGTCCCAGGAAGGTCTCTGGGAAGGTCGGCCACTTCCTGGTCGACCTTGGCATGACCCAGAGACGCCTGCGTGGTATTCCTCCCAATTTATGACGCTGTTGGGCTATGAAGAGCATGAATTTCCTCCAGTGTTGGGATCGTGGGCTTCATCACTCCACCCAGAAGATCGGGGGCGGATTTTTCAAGCCATGCAGGACCATATTGAGAATCACTTGCCCTATGAGGTGGAGTCCCGACTGAAGACCAAGCAGGGTGAGTATCGCTGGTTTAAGGGCAAGGGCCAAGCGATCTTTGATGAACAGGGGAAATTCATCCGTGGGGGCGGGACGATTCGGGACATTACCGATCAGAAGCAGGCTGAAGATGCGCTCAAGAAAAAGCATGCTTTGTTAACTGCCGTTGTGGAAGGAACAAGTGACATCATTTATGTCAAAACGAAAGATGGCATGTATCTCTTGATCAATTCAGCAGGAGCCAAGTTACTTGGGAAGCGGATCGAGGACGTGATTGGACTTACCGATGCCGACTTATTTCCAGAACAGCCGCATGCTTTGTTTACGTTACAAGATAGGGAGTTATTAAGAGATGGTACTTCTCAGTCTTTTGAAGTGGATGTGATGGACAAGGAGGCAGTTTCCAGAACCTTTCTAGTCACCAAAGAGCCTGTGAGAAGTGAAGAGGGCGAGATCGAGGGTATTTTAGGGATGACTCGTGATATTACCCTCCGGAAAGCTTCCGAGTTAACAATTCAGGAACGGGAAAAACGGTATCGCGCCATTATGGAAAATGCCTATGATTTAATCGCAGAAGTGGATGCCTCCGCGAAATTTCTCTATGCGAGTCCGAATTTTCAAGAGGTGTTGGGATATCCTGCAGGAGAACTCGTGGGATCAAACATTTTTTCTTTTGTACACCCTGAGGATCGTTCTTGCATCATCGCTGAATTTGAAAAGGGCATGCAGGAGCGTGGAGTTGGTCGAGCCATTTATCGATATTTGCATAAAAATGGAGAATACCGTTGGTTTGAAAGTACGGGGCGGGCATTTCAAACGACTCTGGGTGAGGTGCGTGGAGTTGTCGTCTCACGGGATATTACCGACCGAAAAAAATCCGACGAAGCCTTAGAAGCTATTGTTAAGGGAACGTGTGCCCTGGGCAGTCCATACTTCTTCGAGACCCTGGTGAGGGAATTGGCCAAGATCCTCCATTCCCCCATGGTCTTCGTAGGGGAACGAATCGAGCTGTCATCTTCTCGAGTTCGGGTTCTGGCCTTCTGGAATGAGGATCATTTGGAAGAAGGTTTTGAATATGAGTGTCTAGGGGGACCTTGTGAACAAGTCTTTGCCGGCCGATCTGTGTATTTCTCGGAAGGAATCCAGAGCATTTTTCCAAAAAGCGATAGGGTGAAGTCGTTGGATATTCAGGGCTATTGGGGGACGCCTTTGTTCAATTCAAACGGGGAAGTTGTTGGTAGTTTAGCAGTCATGGATCGGAAAACTCTGGTAGTGCAATCTCAGGAAGATTCACTTTTGCGGGTGTTTGCAGCTCGAGCGGGAGCAGAGCTTGAACGAAAGCGGGCTCAAGAAGCGTTACAGGCCAGCCAGGACCGGTATCGAGCTCTCTATGATCAAACGCCATTGATGTACTTCACCGTCGATTCTAATCTCAAGGTCTTGTCGGTCAATCAATTTGGTGCAGATCTTTTGGGATATTCTATTCAAGAATTATTGGGGCAGTCGGTTCTCTCAGTGGTCCACCCCGAAGATCACAGTATCTGTCAAAAAGAAATCGGCAAGCGTTTTGACACAGTGAATCAAACAACTCAGAAAGAATTTCGAAAAGTCAAAAAAGATGGCACCATTCTCTGGGTCAGGGAAACGTTACGGACTATTATCGGTCCCAATCAACAGAAGATGCTTTTGTTGTCTGGTGAAGATGTTTCTGACCGTAAACGTGCTGAAGAGGCCTTAGAGCTCAGTGAGAAACAGCTTCGGCATACCCAAAAAATGGAAGCGATTGGGACCCTAGCTGGTGGTATTGCCCATGACTTTAATAATATTTTGGGAGCCATTTTAGGATATTCAGAACTGGCGATGGCACAAGCTCCAAAAGATCAGCGGCTTAGATCCTACTTAGAAGAGGTGTTAACGGCCGGGAACCGCGCCAAAGAATTGGTAAAGCAAATTTTGGCGTTTAGCCGTCGATCCGAGCAAGCGCAAGAAGCGGTTGACCTCAATGACATTGTGCGGGAAGTGTTGCAGATGCTACGCGCTACTCTGCCGGCAACAATTGAAATTCGGTCAACCTTTGAGGTGGATTCCGCGGTGGTATTTGCTGATCCCACACAAATTCACCAAGTGCTGATGAACTTGTGTGCCAATGCTGAATATGCCATGCGGAAAGAAGGCGGGATATTGGATCTGGCAGTGACCTCTCTTGAAATGACGGCGGGCTTGGTTCGAGAATTTCCTAAATTGAAGCTAGGCAGCTATGTTCAATTGACTATTAGGGATTCTGGCCAGGGCATTCCTGGCGAAGCGTTAGATCGTATTTTTGACCCATTTTTTACCACGAAAGAGGCCGGCGAAGGGACAGGACTAGGGTTAGCCGTCGTACATGGAATTATTATTGGGCATGGGGGAAATATCTCTGTTTCCAGCGTGATGGGGCAAGGAACCACTTTTAGTATTTTGCTTCCCGGGTTAGATGTGGTCCTACCTTCTCAAACCGAAAAAGAAGAGGAATGGCCAAAGGGAACTGGCAGGGTGCTGTTTGTTGATGATGAGGAAGT
The DNA here is from genome assembly GCA_036443915.1 of Nitrospirales bacterium. Lineage (GTDB taxonomy): Bacteria > Nitrospirota > Nitrospiria > Nitrospirales > UBA8639 > Nitrospira_E. The sequence goes on along the minus strand of JAZFZJ010000360.1, from coordinate 1,456 downwards.
CTTAGCTAGGTGGGGAGAGCAGATGTTAACACATTTGGGCTATACGGTGCTCGCCAAAAACAATCCCCATGAGGCCCTAGAGCTTTTTCGGAGCCAGCCAGATCAGTTTGATGTTGTGGTGACGGATCAAACCATGCCGACCATGAGTGGGGAGGCCTTCGCTCTTGCCATTTTAGACATCCGTGAAGATATCCCCATTATTCTTTGTACAGGATTTAGCCACACGACATCCGCCGAAAGGGCCAGGCGGCTTGGCCTTCGGGGATTTTTAATGAAGCCGGTAAATGGTGGACTGTTGGCCGAAACGTTAAAAGAAATCTTTACCGAACGTGGAAAAAAAGAACCTAACAATACTTTTTCCTCCTCGTAAGAATTAGCCCCTTCCCTTTTCTCCTCCCTCTCGTACGTTCTTGATCGAATTTAGATGATTCTTATCAAGCTGAAAAGGAAGGAGTCCTGTCTGTTTTTCCTGATGTTCCTGCACCTATTGTGGCAATCTAGGGTTTCTCGGCCACAGGCCTAAATTGCTGTCCTTGGATGTCATTTAATAACTGTTTTCAACAGCAGCTTGAACGTGATCGCCAGGCATCCCTTTGTGTAATTGGTTCGGAAGTTCAAATGATGAACCGACCGCTCTTTCTGAGTGGGTGAGGTCATTTGAATCAGGGATCCTTCTTTTTTCATTCCCTGGATCAATGAGGAGAAAATTGCCTATCCACACGCATACCTGACCTCGTTGTATGAGGACCTCTTTGTGATGGGACGGGAACAGAAGGCCGCTGTTGGCTCTCATGATGAACACAAAGGAATATCTCAAAAAACTACGGTAAAGTAAGAACTGACGGGCTTAATGGGAGTGTTGCAAAAGTCCGCCAGCTGCGTTCTCGCCCTGTTGTCGTGCTCACGTACCCCCCTGTACGCTCCGCCACAACGGTCGCGCCCTCCGGGACGCGGTAAGCCATACTGCAGCCTTGCCCGAGGAAAGGCACGTCTTGGCGGGCATGGGAAGGGCGGGTGAGACAGCGGGCCTTTTTGAACACTCGCTCTGGTTCAATGATGGTAGATGCCATCTGACAGATTCAGATGCTATTGAAACAATCTTGAACTGTTCAACAGACTTTTAATGAGAAGCAAACTTTATCGGCGGAGGAGTAACGAGATCAAACTTCATCACCCAATCTACTGCATTACAGAGGTCTTGAAAATCCAATGGTTTTTCAAACACCCGATTAACTCCGTTTTTGAATGCGCGTAGGCGGATTGTATCGGATAATTCAGCGGTGATGAGAAAAATTGGGAGGATCTCATTAGGAAAATTTTGATTCACCAGTTGAATAAAGGTTAGGCCATCCATTTCAGGCATGTTGTGATCAGTGATAATCATGGCAACCGACTCTTGGCGTAATATGTCAAGCGCATCCACTCCATTCGAGGCTTCAAGGCAGACATATCCTCG
>JAZFZJ010000359.1:0-9136 GCA_036443915.1 Nitrospirales bacterium | reverse complement strand
ACCGCTCTCGAGCATGCAGCGCGCCGCGCTGCCGCAGTTTCGGGGCCCCGCGCCGAGTTGAGGACGATGTGTCGTTGTGGGTGTCGTCATGATGGGGTAGCCCACTACATGATATTTACGGGCACCTGAATCCAGGTGCCCGTTTATGAGAGGGGTTTACAAGGATTGGACAGGCAATGGTGTTGAACGCCATGACCCAAGGGACCAGGGCCTGGGCTCCGATTACCGGTGGGCCAGGTAAATATATAATGTACTCGTGGCGGTATCATATTTCACCCGACCACGTAATTGCCGTTCGGCAGCCGTGGCTCCAACGCCGGGATCAATTATGGCATCAATATCTTCGTGATCTCCTGTAGCTATACCTGAGATTTGTAACCAAGCCACTTGTGCCGCAGTCGGAAGATCACTGTTTCCGTCATCGCCTTTCAGGTCCCAGCCGATGTTGGTCCCGGTCGTGGCGGTGGCGAGGGCCACGGCTGCACCGGTTGGCATCAGGAGGGTTGTCCCAAGGCCGGGTGGATTTGCTGAATTCAATTTTTCTGCATAAGGGCCACGGAAACGTACCCATTGATTGGCACCGGTGTTTAAGGGATCCGACATGTCAAGGGTAAGGCGAGCAGCAAGAGAAATGGCAGTTGTGCTATCCCCGGTGGCTTCTAATGTTGGGACTCCGGTGACATTCAAGGGGTACACCGAGCCGACATCCGCAAAATAATTGATCAATGCCGTTTCGTAGGTTCGAACCGCAGCTGCCACGGATCGGGCATTTGATGAGGCGATGAGTTGGAAAATCTTGGGCAGTAAAAGGGCAATAAGGATAGCGATGATGGCCAATACCCCGATCATTTCTACCAGAGTAAAGCCCTGTTCACGAGAACCGAGTCGATGTAGAGTTCCCCTCATTTTCTATGTCTCCCCATATTTAGTAGGATTTCAATAAAAAATAAACGGTTTATGCCTATTCCCGTCATTTTTTTATCGGCTAGGTTGCCCTTCCTTGCTCTCTTCCATCTTCCATCGGAAAATAAATTAGGCTTCTTGAGATTTTTGGAAATTTTCCGCGAAGAACCTACAGAATTTTCCGTGTCTGTAAGTCAAGGAGGGCGATGTCCGCGAAGAGATCTCCAAGTTTGGAGGCCTGGCTGAAGAGTCGGCGGGCCGTTTGAGGATCTGATTTTCCAAAGTGACCATCTACGTATAGGTATCCTAAATGTACCAGTGCCGACGGTAACCGTGGGTCAATATTGACCGCTTGGATCAGTGCCTTTTTGGCAGTTTTCAGACTGCCCACACTTTTTAACGTGATACCTAACCCTAAAAAGGCACTGGCCGATTTGGGGTTGTTTCGCAGAGCTTGCCGATAGGCGGCCATAGCCGCTTGTGGGCGTCCGTCCAGCAAAAACCGCCAACCCAACCGCACATGGGATTGGGAATTTTCTTTATTCGGTGTGAAAACGGGAGGAACTACTTTGGGCTCTCTGATGGAAGATGCGGGTATGCTCTTGGTTGTGGATGATGACGAAAGGGCAGGATGGTCTCGTGCTGGAGATAATAATGAAGCTTGAGGCTCTTCTGTTCTTTTGGCTTGAGGAAAAGGTGGAGAGACGGGGCTTGACTTAAGATGGCTCCCCAAAGCGGTCGATGAGGTCAGCACCCCTACCAGCATGGCGACCCCCAAGATCATCATGATCCCGGAACTCACTTGGTTCCTGGTTAGGGCATGACATCCTGGTTGGGAAGTGTGAGATAACCTGGTTTCAGTGACCATTAGTCCCCCTACCTTACTAGGAATGTTGAAAAAAGCCGCCAGCTGCGTTCTCGCCATTTTGCCGTGCTCACGTACTCGATGTACGCTCCGCGCGTCAAAATGGCTGCGGCCTTGCTGAACGGACTTTTTTGAACATTCCCTCTCATTGATGCTGGTCGTCTGATCTGGAGCATTTATCGGTCAGGGACATGAAATATTCAACAAGCCCTTACTTGTTTCTGCTTGAAGATATCGGAAAGCCTGGGCCAGGCTTGATAGAAGTGGGGGAAGGTTTTTTCAGATGCCGAAAAGAGTCAGACTGAATGTGTGGCAATCACGAAAAAGAAGGGGGATTCAGGGATAAGGATCAGTAACATGGAACAATAATCCCTAACCGTATGGTTTCTGCAACGACATGAAACATGAGTTATTTCATTTGTAAAATCTGTATTCGAATGGATCGTGTTGCCGTAGGGTGAGGGGAAGCCGGGGGAAAATCTCAATCGTGTGAGTTCCCAGAGGGAGTGTTGAATAATTCAAAAATCTCTTAATAGTTACCTGCCTCTGACACAAACCCTCAAGCGGCAAAAACAGGAGGGACTGTTCAAAAAGGCCGTCCAGCAAGGCCGCAAGCAGCGAGGAGGGCGAGGCGTACAGGTGAGTACGTTGAGCCCTCCGAGCAATGAGAACGCCGCTGGGCCTGTTGAATATTTCTCACAAATAGCACAAAAAGGTCCACAGCAGAGCCGATATCATCAGTCAGCGGGAATGTTCAGAAAAGTCGTCCAGCAAGGCCACAGCCATTTTGACGCGCGGAGCGTACACGTAGTACGTGAGCACGGCAAAATGGGGAGAACGCCGCTGGCGGCTTTTTTCAACATTCCCCAGCTGGCGGAATTTTTCAACAGTCCCCCAGACAAAAAAGGACCCACCAGTTACCCGGTAGGTCCTTCGTAACCAATTTCTGAAATGAGAATGGAAGAGTTAGGAAGATGGTTCGGGAAACGCTTCTTTTAGGAGTGTTTGGAGTTCCCCTTTTTCCTCCATCGGACCTAAGACATCGGTGTCTCCATAGAATTTTCCATTGATGAACACTTTGGGAAGGGTTGGCCAATTCGTCATTTGGGAAAGGGCCTCCCGTTTTTCTGGATTCGTCAACACATTGATGAGTTCATATGGGAATCCGAATTTGTTGAAAAACTCCATGGTCTCAACGGTAAAGCCGCATTGGGGAGCTGTTTTGGTTCCTTTGCCATAGATGAGAATTTTGTGCTGGGCAATTTCTTGATTAATTTCTTCCTGAATGGGATTACTCATAGGGTTATCCTCCTTGGGCTTCATCTCTGGTTTTAGCCTGAATCTCTAAGGCATGAATGCGTCCATCCTTCATTGGTGCGTCGAGGGCCTGATAAATCATGCGATGCCGGTCTAAGAGGTTTTTGTCTTTGAAATCATCCGAAACGACTTTGACCGTAAAGTGGTCCATGGTCCCTGTCCGATCGAGCACCGACACTTCTGCATCGCTCATGGCGTGTTTAATATGGGCACTCAGGTCTTCAAACGTCATCATAATTGTTGATCAAGTATTGGGGAAATGTTCTTTGTCCCTTTATCACTATACCGAAGAGGGAATTTTCTGCGCAATGAGGCCATGGCCATTTTTTAATCCCTCGATTTTAGGAAGGGCTGTCTGGATAGAGCACAGTTTGGAAAAATGTGCCAAGTTCTTCCAAAACCTGAATGGGAATTTCATGGCCCCCTTGGAATTCTACCCAACTGTGAGGGAGTCCGGCCTTTTGGATGTGGTCTCGGAGTTGTTGGGCTACCGAAAACGCCAGAAGAGGATCGTCCGTTCCGTGGCTTTGGAAAACCGGGAGTCCTTGACGACCGGGCAGTCGCGCAAGCCATTCATGTTTGGCAATAAGCGTCCCTGAAAGCAACACCAACCCGGCAAAGGGAATGTCCGAGTGGAGCACGATGTCCATGGAAAGCATGGCCCCTTGTGAAAATCCGCCGAGGACGGAGGAGTTTGGTGAAGCTCCTAATTTTTCCATGGCTTCAGGCAGGAGATCCAACACTTGGGTTCGAGCAGGCGCAAGTCCCCGAGGAATTTCTTGGGACAATTCGTCCCATTCTCCTAAAGCCCGGGCTTGGGTGACTCGTTCCATGTCCAACATCCACCAGGCGCGGGAACTCCCCAATCCCATATCGAGTTCCAAGGGGGCGGCGGGGAATATGAATCGTACGTCATCGGGGACTTTGAGATAGCGCCATAAGGCCACCAAATCATCACCAGGCGCCCCAAATCCGTGTAATAAGATCACAAGAGGCCCATCTCCACTGCCCTCGCGGTCTAGTCCCCCGGTAATACATACTTCCAGACCGGCCCATTGTTCTTGTCGCATACTGGGTATCGTTAATCAGGGAGGAAGAAAATCCAGAAACACACGTGACCTGCACGAGTGAGCTGAGATGAGCAAGATGGAGTTAAGGATGGCTTGTCTGGCCTAGTGTCCCATTTTAGGTGCGCCTGCATTGGCTCCTTGGGTAATCAGTGGGATCCGAAGCACCTGCTGGCAATGATTGCAGACGACCTTCCAGGTATTTTCATCGACATATTCAATCTCTTCTTCTTTCTTCCAAAACAATTTCCCACATTTTGGGCATTTCCGAACGAGCATGGACATAGGCAGGACTCCCAATAACGAACGCGTAATTTTAGTGGACTTAGTGTAATACATCTTGTCACAATCTGCCAACGCATGATCGGAATGTTGCAAAAATCTGTCCGGAGTCTTGCCGATTTGACCATTCCTCTTTCCTATGGGAATGTTGGTGATCCTTCGGATGGGGTCGCGTTTGAAGGAATGTTGTATTTTTCACCAGCCGCATGATTACCTTTTCTGACTCCAAAGACCTCAACCCCCAACATCTACTGGTCCTTTTTGAACAAGCCGAATGGGCCATTGGCCGTTCGCTGGAGGATACGCAACGAATGCTGGCTCATACGGATGTCATCATTTCCGCCTGGGATGGTTCCAAGCTGGTAGGTTTTGGTCGGGTCCTGACAGATTTTGTGTATCGGGCCTCCATTTGGGATGTGATTGTCGATCGAGACTATCAGGACCAAGATATTGGAAAGGGTCTTGTGCAACGTATTCTTACGCATCCTTCTTTGGAACATGTGGAGCTTGTCTGGCTTTGTACGAGGCGATACCAAGGGTTTTATGCTTCATTGGGATTTTCGGACAAAGAACAAACCGGTATGGTCTGGGATCGTCGTAAGCAGAATGTTCACACGGGGTCATAGCCCTTGGAATGTGCAAGAGGGATGTTCGGTAAAAATAGTGGGAATGTCATAACGAACAGTTCATCATGATGGGAGGGCAGCAGTGATTGTCGTGGGATTAATGTCTGGGACCTCTGCGGATGGGGTTGATGCCGCAGTCGTGGATATCCAAGGTACGAGGCATCAACTGAAAGTTACGCTGCTTGGTCATTATGCACGTCCCTATTCTTCTGCGTTGCGTCAACACGTGTTGCAGATTTCTGAGCAAGGGGCGGTTGAAGAAATTTGTCATCTCAATGTTGTACTTGGAGAAGTGTTTGCGAAGACTGCCTTGTTAGCGATCAAGCACCATCAGGTATCTCTCAAGCGAGTAAGCTTAATTGGCTCCCATGGCCAAACGATTCATCATCGACCAACGCCGGTGCGGGAAACAGGGATTGGTCCGATCCGCTCGACTTTTCAGATTGGCGATCCTCATGTGATTGCGGAACGAACCGGCATTCCTACCGTCTCAGACTTTCGCGCTCGGGATCTTGCGGCGGGGGGCGAAGGGGCTCCTCTCACACCCTATGCACATTTCCTGGTGTTTGGTCAAAAGAAAGCTACTCGCATGGTGGTAAATTTGGGGGGGATTGCCAATGTCACTATTCTGCCTCGCGGGGGACATTTGTCAAAAGTCCAGGCGTTTGATACGGGCCCGTGCAATATGCTGTTGGATGGGTTAGTGACGTTGGGTACATCTGGGAAAGCCAAAGTTGATCGAGGCGGGCGCCTCGCGAAAAACGGCAACGTCCATTCAGGCCTGCTTCGTTGGTTTTTGGCGCATCCCTATCTCGTTCGACGGCCCCCTAAGTCCACCGGACGTGAAATATTCGGGGAATCGTATGTGAAACGGGTTTGGGCTCAGGCCAGGCGTCGTCATCTTTCGCTCCCAGATCTTTTAGCCACGGGGTGTCGATTTATTGCGCAAGGCATTTGGGATTCTCGTCAATGGACTCAAGGGGCTCTTGATGAAGTGGTGGTTGGCGGCGGAGGTGTATGGAACAATCGTTTGTGGGCCGAATTGTCTGAAGTCTTTTGTCAGACGCCTGTTAACCGAATGGACGATTGTGGTTCATCGAGTCAAGCGTTTGAGGCAGAAGCGTTTGCGGTGTTGGCCTATCAAACGGTCCAAGGAGTATGTGCCAACCTGCCGCGTGTGACTGGTGCACGTCATCCGGTTATTTTAGGGTCACTGACTCCGGGTCGACAGGGCCTTCCATGAGCCTATCTCGTGACCTTCTCACATACTAGCTTTGTGTTTTAGTGGATCTTCCCATGTCGCAAAATGGACTCTCATTGATTCTTTTAGCTGGCCTGGTGGTTGGGGTGATCTTCCTGTTGCAATGGGTTTGGCGCCGGCCACTGGCTGCCGGGTCTTTAAAAGACTTGACTGAGGAATCTGGAGAAAGTGAAGTGACAGCACGACCCTTGATGTCACCCGAAGAAGCCACGTTGTTCAACATGGTCAAATTAACAGCCCAGGATCATTTTCTTGTCCTAGCCAAGATACCGATTTTAAGTGTGGTGTCTTTTATCGATAAAGATGAACAAGCTAGGAAGACCCTCATGCGATCTATCCAATCCCTTCGTCTTGATGTGGTGCTAGCCCATCCAGGTACCCTGACCGCGTCCACAGTCGTCAAATTCCAGAGAATCGTTCCAGATACCCAAAACCGAGACAAACGCGACCGAGTGGTTCACACGGTTTTGAAAGCCGCAGGAATTAGGGTCATTGTTCTTGATCTCCACCAAGCCTATTCGGTTGCGCAACTCACAGAGCTCTTAGGGTTAGGGGAAGAAGAGTAAGGGCGGGGAGTCACAAATGGTCTGTTGGAAAATGCCAAATTTTTTCAAATGGGCGAATACGGCTCCCATTTCTCAAGTGTCAGGAGGAACAGGGGCTGTTCAAAAAGTCCCGTTGTCTCACCCGCCCAGCCCGCGCACGCCAAGACGTGCCTTACCTCGGGCAAGGCCCCAGGGCCCTTGGCGCGCAGAGCGTACACGGAGTACGTGAGCACGACAAGGGGCCGAGAACGCCGCTGGCGGACCCTGCGCCTTCGCGAGGGCATGCTTTTTCAACAGCCCCCAAAATGGAATGGCTATCGGAGGGGAGAGTTCTTTGCTGTCCGGTATGCGGGATTATGGTGAAATAATGGGAAGAATCGATTGGAAGGTTTTGCGCCCTTCCTCAATGATGAGAGTATCTTGCTTTGGCAGATCATGTATGGGAATAAACCGAGCAATTTTAAAAAATGTCCGGTGGTCCAACGCTGCCGCGATTTCTGATCGACGGTTGTGAGTGATGTCCAAAGTGAATCCGGATCCTGCTTTCCATTCCCATAATGATGAACTCAGACAGAGAGAGAGCTGGCGGTTGGCCACCTCCGAAAAGCGATTGAACAGATTCATTCGATAATTCTTCACAAGAGGGCCCTCAACGATTAAGGCAAAAACGAGATGGTGCCCCCACCAGAACAGAGAGCGAAAGGCCAATTTGTCTTGCCGAGTATAGTATCGAGGAAAATCCAAATATTGATAAGGACACTCCTCGAGGTGCTCGCCTTTGACCAGTTGGACTGCTTCAGGATCAAACCCGTCTGGGGCGAGGAGGGTGTGCTTAACCACTTCTGGCTTTAAGCGATGGTGGAGAAGTTCTAAGGTGCGTTTGATTTTGGCCGAGATGACCGCCTTCTGCCGAAAAAAATCTTGATTGCCTAAGACGTTCACTTCATCGGCTGTTAAGGAATAATCCGATTTCATGGCTTGGTAGGGGGCAGGGTCTATGTTGGCATGGTTGTCTGACTGTCAAATAGAGTGGACGTGTGTAAGACAACAGCGAGACAAGAGTGACGAGAACGATGAAAATCGCGACCTATAATGTGAATTCTATTCGAAAGCGGATTGAAATCCTTCATAAATGGATTCGGCGGCATAAGCCTGACGTGCTGTGTCTTCAAGAGACGAAAGTGCAAGATGCGGAGTTTCCGCTTCAGGCGTTCGCCGATTTGCCGTATCACATCAATTATTGTGGTGAAAAATCGTACAATGGGGTGGCCATATTTAGTCGAGCGGTACCGGAGTTGGTAGCGTTTGGCTTTCAAGATGGAGCACCACGAGAAGATCCTACGCGGTTGGCCCGGGTGGTTGTGCAAGGTATTCCAATCATCAACACCTACGTTCCCCAAGGGTTGGCCATTGATTCCCCAAAATATGCCAATAAATTAGCATGGTTTCAGAGGTTAAAAACGTATTTTTCACGGTTCTTATCGCCCAGGAAACCGGCAATTTGGTGTGGTGATATGAATGTAGCACCAGACCCGATTGATGTGCATAGTCCCGAAAAACATTTGAAACATGTGTGTTTTCATGAGGATGCCCGGCGTGCCTATGGGGATACGGCATCGTGGGGGTTTGTTGATGTGTTCCGCCATCATTTTCCTGATCGGCAGCAATTTACGTTTTGGGATTATCGACGACCGGATGCCCTTGAATCGAATCGTGGGTGGCGTATTGACCATATCATGGTGACGCCCGCACTCCTTCCACACTCGCAAACTGTCAAGGTCGATGTGAATCCTCGGAAAGCTAACACTCCCTCGGACCATACCATACTGTGGGCAGACTTTTCTTTGTAACAGAAGGCGTACAATTTGAAGAAAGGAAAAGGCGAGGTATGGCTTTTGGGCTGGTGGCTAGAGCATCATACAAAGAAAACATTTCTTGGGTAATAAAATTCCAACTTTTTTAATGAGATCTTCCCCTCACCCAGACCCTTCGTCCCTCTTCGTAACGAAGCCCCAAAGGGATGGGGGAAAAATGAAATGTCTTAGTGGGAGTGTTGAATAATCCATAAACTTGGCGATAGCAGGCCAGTTCCGAGATCTATTTGAGAAAGGCCTGTCTGATAGCTAGGGGCTGTTCAAAAATGGCGATCAGCAAGGCCGCAAGCCGCGAGGAGGATGAGGCGTACAGGTCCGTACGTCGAATCCTTCGAGCAATGAGAACGCATCGCTTGCCCCATCCTGAAAGGTGGCCCATTTGTTTTCAACAGCCCC
>JAZFZJ010000358.1:0-7880 GCA_036443915.1 Nitrospirales bacterium | reverse complement strand
CTTCAATGAGAAGAGTTTTTGAACGCTGCCCTCAATAGGGACATAAAAAAACTTGATTCTGAATGTCTCATAACTGGCGGAAATTGGTCAATGCAGAATGACCCAAAGATTGGGTGATGATAGAGTCAAGTGGGTTGGAAGTTGCTCGACAAGATTAATATTATTTTTGAAAAGGTCGGCCAAAGTCCGGAAATCCCAATGGAGTGGGTAGAGTGGCTTTGTGACTCAGAATTTGAAGAAGTGGGTTTGCCGTGAGCAGTATTCAGAAACCGTGTTTTTCCAAAATACACTTCCCTGTTTTTTGTGGGGTTAGAATCCATACTCCTTACCATTAGAATTTTTTAGGACGAAAGTTGAGTTGATGTTACTGGCTTGAGATAGCGCTGTAGACGATGTCTTCCTTCGTTTCCGGCCGACCCCGGAACACTTAAAATGAGCCAGTAGGAATTGGGAAAGTGGTAGAAGTCGCCATGCCGGTAGGACTCCAAGAATTTGTGTAAATGCGTGTTCTTTTTCCATTGGGGTAGGGGAGTGGTATCCATGACGGATTGCTGGAGATATTGTTCCAGCAGGCGATCTTCTCTAATGGAAATCGTATGGATGCAGTCAATTTCTCGGATAACGGTTTTGCTTCCTAATTCCTCCAGACAGGTCACGACCGATTCTGCGGTGAGGTAGGGGGGTGAGGTGTGCTGTGAACAGTGTTGAAAGAATATTCGGTGAACTTGGGGAAAAAAGGCCTCGCACTTGGCCAGCACTATACAGGTGGTTCCCCGTGAAGGATGAAGAGCTCGGAGGAGGCGGTCCAAGGAAGGGTAAAGGGTCTGTTGTTCCAGGCAATAGAACGACTGAATGGCCCACGCGATATCATAGGTGCCGGGGATTATGACCTCTTCAGCATGTTCCCAAGTCGTTTGCCAAGCATGACGTGGAAAAAAAGGGGGTTGAAGGACCTGTTGGCAGGTGGTGAGACAATACTGGGCAGGATCAAGGTAATCGTAATGGATGGGGATGGCTGGTGCCAGTTTAGTCCGGAGCATTTTGGGGAATCGTCCGGTGCCACAGCCAATATCTAATAAGGTATGGTCTGGCCGTTCTTTTGGGAACAAGGCCTCCCAATCCACCGCCTCGATAATTTTCGTGTAATCGCTTTCCACAATACCAAACCAAGCTTCGGGGTTTAACACCCCTTTCTGATAATATCGCAGGGAGCGTATAAGATTTGGGTTTGTGGGTTGTTTGGAGGGAGAGGGCTGAGAGGGCATGATGGTGTGATTCCAGCCAAAGGAAGATGTGTGTGAATAGTATCCTTATTGGGTAACTCAGGCAAATATGATATTGAAAAAATGGGTTCCAACGATCATGAATGAGGGAAGCCATATAAAACACATAGATGTGTCTATCATGATTTGTTTTGGGTTGTTGATGTTCTTCATCTGGGTCCACCCGAGCAGCGTTGCGGGGCAAGGGTTACGTCCTGGATGTGGAGAAAATCTTACTCAATCCCGGGAGACTGGGGTGGGGGTGGAAAAGACTTCCCTTTTCATCAGTGAAAATAACGCTGCCAGCCATGGGGTAGGTTCGTTGACGATGATGGGGATGTTTCTCAAGTCCCCTCTGGTTTTGATTACCAAAAGAGCCAGTTCGTCGATGGTTGGTGCCGTGATGGCCCTGCTGGCCACCTTTCAAGATGCCAATGCGCTTCCTCCAGAAGGAACTCCTCAAGCGAACCAATTGATCCATGGCCTCATTCAGTTACAGTCGGCCCTGGTAAAATCCCAATCTCCTCATTTGGCTGAGTATCTGGATGCGGCTACTCATCATTGGGATGAAGGGGGCCATGAGGAACAGGTGGGGTCGATCCAGCAGGACGGTCTGACTTCTTCACTTTTAGCAGCGCTTGTCACGTACGCTCATAAACACCCTATGTGGGATCAACCGGAACTTATTCGAGTGTTTCAAACCTATAACGTTACATGCAAGGATTGGGAATTGATTAGCCAGATTTTCACTCAATCCAATGAGGCCTTTCGAGCCAAGGGGGTTTCTATTCATCAAGCCTATCGCCAGTGGCGAATTCAGATGCCAGGGGGAGGGTAGGGGGTGAGAGGGGATGTATAACCCGGATCCAGCAATAAAAAATATGTGAACCGGAATTCCACGCCTGCCCTTTTTCTCTTTTCCTATTTCCTCCCATATTCGCGATCTATTCTGCTTGAACCCTCCTATTACAGGGGAAGGCTTCGTCGGGGTTCGTTCAGGTAGCCGAGGTCCTTGTGTTTTGGCAAATGGACCCAAAACCATCTTGGGAATGTTGAAAAAAGCCGCCAGCGGCGTTCTCGCCATTTTGCCGTGCTCACGTACTGGGAGTACGCTCCGCGCGCCAAAAGGGCTGTGGCCTTGCTGGACGGACTTTTTTGAACATTCCCGTCAGTTGCTCATGTCGATTTCGCCTAGGGCATGTATGTGCCATGGGATAGAGATATTCAACAGGCCCATCTTTGCGGTGGCGTGGCCCTTCGGGTTTCCTATGCCGTTCGCTGACTCCGGCGCTTACGCAAGTCGCGGAACTCCAGCAGTGCTCGCCCTAAGACCCAAGGTTGGCTGGACTGCTCGGGCACACTGACAGGCATTCCCCTCATAGGGCATTTTTTCTTTAACCATCGCCATATCATTCTTCATTTCTGATTTCTGGTTTCATGACAAGTGGACGAGTTGCCCGGTTTTAGCGGCTTGATAACAAGCTTCAGCTAATTCCACGGCTCGTAATCCATCTTCCCCCGTAATTGGCATTGGGCCGCCTGTCCGAATGGCCAATACAAAATCTTTGAGCAGTGCTACTAACGTTGGGCTTGGAGGACAGAGGATATCGGTCTTTTGGTTTTCCTGGGAATATTTCTGGACCAGGCCGGTGGTCCAATCAGCAAGAGCCTGCCCATTTGAACCAATAATTTCGGCTCGGGTCACTCGTCCTGGGCTGACTCGTGAAATATCCAGATAACAGGGAAGGCCACCGTGGGTGGTCAGTGTGATAAATGCCTGTTCCTCAGCCTTTTGGGGGAAAGGAGGAGGGATGTGGGCGGACACGGTGCGGATCGTATCCTGGGTAAGAAAATGAACGAGATCCAAGAGGTGAATGCCAAATTCCATAAGGGAGCCATGATGTTGCCAAGCTTGCTCCTGGCTAGGGGAAGAAGGGTGGTTTTCAAATCGCATGGTGCAAGATAGGTATTTCCAAGTTCCCAGAGATGAACCGATGTCTTGCAATGTCCGAATGGCTGGCTCGTAGCGTAGAGTATGGGCGGTCATCAGAGGGATTCTAGCCTTATTGGCTGCGTCAATGATCTGGTGGCCATCAGTTGAATTCAGAGCGAGGGGTTTTTCAATGAGAACGGCCTTGCCGTGTTTAATGGCTTCACTCGCGATGGAAAAATTCAGGGAGGGAGGAGTGACGATTAACACGGCCTGAATGGTGCGGTCGGCAAGGAGATCGCGATAGTTCGGATAAAATCGAAGAGGGTATTCAGCCGCAAGGTGTAATCCTTCCGCGTGGTTTTTTCGGCTAATGGCGACTAGTGTGCCCCCTGTGTCTTCGGAGAGAAGATGATGGAGGTACCGTTTGCCGTGTCGTCCGACACCAATGAGACCCAGAGATATGGGTTTTTGCACCTCAAGACCTTTCCTGCCATGCAGCTCGAACACAGGGGAGGTTCCTAGCTGGATGGCTCATTTGATTTGAATAGAACATACAGGGTCTCCGATGAGAGCGGTTGGATAGGTTCGATCGTCAATTTTGTAGGAAATTTGATGGGTGTGACACCAATTGACAATCCAGGGAATTTCTTCCACGGATGTTGTAACCAGGCCTGGTCTGGTGAGTTTGGCCATACAACTGGCCAGTAATCGAACTCCCACCTCCCGTTCCTGAGTAAAGGCTAGGGGATCGAAATGAAGAGGATTCGCACGACCGTACGAAAGTTCTGATACCTGTGGAAAGTGTTCAGGGTCATTTAAGACACTGACGATCCAGAGATGATCGAACGGACCCTCTGCCAACTCTGCTGAACCATGTAAGAAAACGAATCCTTTTTCTTCTGTGGCTGTGTTGAGAAGGTCCACTTCTTCCCGACGAAGATTGTAGGGTAAGACGGTACGGTCAAATTCCAGGTGTTCCATCACTAAGATGGGGATTTCTGGGACTCCCGCCCCCACATACAAACTACGTCCCTGGGGGAGCAAGCGGGGTTTGAGAGCTTTGGCAATCGTAGTGCCTAATTTTTGACATGGTTCTCGGCGATCATGCCAAAATGCCTCTCCGCCTTCGTCACAATAAATGCGTCCGAGGGCGGTGTAGTCCAGGGCATGAAAAATCTGAGTAATGTGCTGGATTGTGGTGGTCGCGAGTTTGGGGGTTTTCCTCATCAATGAATACCACGCTACTTGGAGTATGTTTGCCTTCTTTGTACCAGGTTGTGTCTAAGAGGAAAAGGTCTCCCAGATAAGATTTTCCACATAGCTACGGGAGGATCTCTAGTCTTTGGAAAACTTGACCAACAGGACGATTTTGTGTATTGATGGAATAGCTTTCTCTTCGGTATTCTTAAAAGGAGATTGCCCGTTTCTAAAATGAATTGGTGGAAACGGTTTCCCCATCAACAACTTTCATTTCTCCTCCCTCTAGGATTTGGTTTGAACCGATTAGTCCAGGTTCCTTGTTTTAATCAATTCTTGATCTGAAGATACCCTGTTCTCACTCAATCGTGTTCCTTACTAACGAAACACATTAAAGAGCCCGGATGTGGAGATTCTTGAAGAACTTCGTCGAGTCATACGGTTAGAAGCGCAAGCCATTTTGCACTTAGAGGATTGCCTGGGTCCTCCCTTCGAGGAGGCGGTCAGTATGTTACAGGCTTGCAAGGGGAAGGTTATCGTCACGGGCGTTGGAAAGTCCGGCCTAATCGCGAACAAAATATCGGCCACCATGGTTTCCACTGGGACCCCTGCCGTCTTTCTGCATGGCTCAGAAGCGATGCATGGGGATATTGGTATTGTGAGGAAAGACGATATCGTTCTGGCTGTCGGAAGGTCTGGGGAAAGCGAGGAACTGCTCACACTACTTCCTTTTATCAAGAAAATAGGAGCTCGGATTCTGTCGATTACCTCCCAACCAGAGTCCACTCTCGCAAAAAACAGTGATTTAGTCCTTTTGACACCCATTCAGGAGGAAGCCTGTCCGCTGAATATGGCCCCGACGTGTAGCACAACAGTTGCTCTGGTCTTGGGGGATGCTCTGGCCATGGCCCTTATGAAACTTCGGAATTTTCAACCGGCTGATTTTGCCTTGTTTCACCCTGGAGGCCAACTGGGCAAACGACTCCTCTTGACCGTTGGGGATTTGATGCGAATGGGAGAGGCGAACCCTCTCATTCACCTATCTCAAAACGTTCAAATGGTGCTATGTGAGATGACAAGCAAACGTGCCGGAGCGGTTTCCGTGATAGATGAAGAGGGTCGGTTGTTGGGACTGATCACCGACTTTGATATACGGCGAGTCCTGGAAAGTGGGGAAGCCTTGTTTTCTCTTACCATTGAAGATGTCATGAATCCGAAGCCCAGTTGGGTCTATCAGGATGAAAAAGCGGTCAATGCGTTGGAATTCATGGAAAAACGGGAAAAGCCCATTTCGGTACTTCCTGTCCTGGATCGGCAAGAAAAAGTCGTGGGTATTTTGCACCTGCATGACCTGGTCTCCTGCGGAATTTAATAGCCTGCCTAATGAGAGAAATTACTGAAAAAGAAGGAAAGAGTGTTTTTATGCCCAGCCAAACGTATGTGAATATTGATGGCCGTTTTTCTTTAAACCGTTGAGATACATACCTGGCAATTTATTTGTTGGTCATCACAACACGTTAGGTATTCCCCCTCTCCCAACCTCCGGGAAATTACTTCTGAATATCCATTAGAAAACTCTTGAGGAAGCCACGGACAGGTCCCACGATTCTCCAATAAGGAATAAAATTCTGGTCCAACCTTTTTCGTATTGGATCTGGATGGTCCAGGGTGTGGGTTTATTTCTCCTCACCATTCTCAGTTATTTCCCAGTTTTGTTTCATATCCAGGAAATCCTGTTCTTTTCACTATTGACGATCGCCCTTTTAGCTGGATGGATAGAAGGCGAACGTCCACAGTTTCGGACACCCATTGATCGCCCGTTATTCCTTTTGGTGGGATGGATTCTTCTGACTATACCGTTTTCACTTAATCCTGAATATAGTTTTGGAGAATGGCGAAAATTGGGTGCACAATGTTTGGTCTTTTATTGGGCGGTCTATGTCATACGAAAAGTTTCGCAAGGAAGCTTCCCTGAGGGGGTCAGGCGCCATTCAAAAAATTTCGGCCTTCTGGGCGGACCACTCCCTCATCACTATATTTTTCTGGGGGTTATCATTGGCACCTTGCTGTTATCAGCGTTAGCTCTGGGAGATTTTATTGGGCGAGGGGGGGGCTGGCAGGATCGAACCATACGCGCAGCGGCTCCTTCCTCAGATTATAATTGGTTGAGCACCTATCTGGTCATTTCCATCCCCATCCTCTTTTATGTTGGTGTCATTTCCATTTCATTGTGGGGAAAAGGAATTTCGTTCGTGACCCTTGGGCTGTCCTTCTTGGCTCATGCGGCTTCTTACACGCGAGCAGGGTGGTTGGCTTCGGCGGTGCAAGTCATTCTTTGGGGGGTTGTCACTCGTCGACGATTTCTCGTGGTAGGGATTGCTCTAGGATCGATCCTGGTGGCCATGGGCTTACTTGCTGTTTTTCAGATGGGATACCAATCCGACACGGTGAATTCCTGGACCCTTGAAACACGATTCAAGGTATGGAAACTAGGGATTGATCAAATTCTGGAACATCCAATTCTGGGAATTGGCTATGGGAATCATATCTTTCAGCCTGTTTTAGCAGACACTCCCATGGGAGAGGCACCCATGCATCTGCACAACACGCTATTGATGGTGGGAGTCGGGACTGGAATTCCGGGCCTGTTGTTTTTTGTGTGGGTTTTTATTGGTTTGGGCAAAGAATTGTTTTCAAAATGGAGAAGAACAGCGCGGACAGAAGAACATCTCAAGCTATGTATGGGTATTGTCTTAGTGGGATTCCTCTGTAGAAATTTATTTGATTATATGTTTGCTGGGAGTTTGGCCTATTTGTTCTGGATATTAATGGCCTGTGGACTAGAGTCTCATAGGAGGATAACCCCAGAATTACAAGAAAGAGGGGCTTCAGGCAGGACAGCGTGAATGAGGTTTCTGTAGCTGCTATACTAATGGAACGTTTTTACATATGGTTCTTGGCCATCAAGTCCATGTTCGATGCCCAGTCTTTTATTCTTAATCTCCTTTTCGAATAAGGTTGTCGGCAAAGTGAATGCATGTTGGCAGTGAGACCAAGAGAGGGTTGCGTGAAAAAAAGTCAGTGCGCCGATTCACCCTTGTTTATCCCCATGATCGCCTTGGCAAGGAAAATAAATTAAACCCCAAACAATGAACAGGAGAAATGCGAATCGTTCATCAATTACGGAAAAGATTCAGAGAAATGCTCTAAAACCCAGGAAACAGCAACAGACCAGCAACTCGTTTCAAACCGGAGGCCATGGGAGCTCACTTCTTTGTCGAAAAACTTTTCTCTGTTATTAGTGTTCTACATCAGCTGTCGTAAGATTTTTTCTGTTTCTTCAGGGCCCCTGAAACATTGCTCGTCCAATGTTAAAGACTTTTACCGTTTTTGAATGAGAGGCTGTTTGGTTTCCGAGAACTTTCTATTCTCCTTGTCGAAATTTAATTGAATATCAAGACCTTACACACCTCATTTCTAGACATATT
>JAZFZJ010000357.1:0-28181 GCA_036443915.1 Nitrospirales bacterium | reverse complement strand
CATCGTGAGAGGATACAACCATCTTGAAAATGGTAATTGTTCATTTTGGAAAACTTCTGTTTCTTCTCCCATGTTTCTTAAGAAATATGACCTATTAATATATCTTGAAAACTTTATTATATCTTTTGGTATTTGTCCAAACTTTCAAGGAAGCCTCTGTCTGATACCTTGACCGATAAATACAGGTATTGCAGTTCTCTTCAACCATTCATAATTCTACCCTCAAACATGTCGAGCAACATGGCCCAAGCGCAACAACTTCAGCTCAAAAAAAATCCCCGGCTTACGGAAAGATCTTTTCCTGTCAGTTTCTTGAAACTCACCCCGGCTGAGAAAAGGGTAACGACATCACTCCGAAGGACAGCTCTTTATTATACTTCAACCCCTATTCCCGAAACATTCACCATTTGAGTAACATCCAGAGGCCCTCAGGACTATTCGTTAGATTGAATCCATGCCCATGGCAGTCGATTCAGCTAGCAGTTTTTCACCGGTATTAGTCAGCCTAAGGTGGCCGGACGGCACCTCAGTGAGATCTACGAAGGATGTCTTCAGCCTGAACACGACATGCCAATTCTCCCCCTATACTGATCCTCGCTTCGGGCAAACAGAACCTCTGAGTCTTGCATTCCAATCGGAACTGGCCCAACACGCTTATTTGAATCTTATACCGAATACTCTGAGGAGGGATTTGGAGAGACCTGTTCTATTTTTCGTCCAACACGTGTTGAAAGGCTTCTTGTGCTCTGGCAAATTCTATACGAAGAGATCCTAACAGAGGGGGCCCAGAGTGAAGATCTCGCTGATGGCCCAGGGATTCTAATTGACTCGCCAACGTAGCAAGTCCGGTTAACCCCATATTTTTGGCCATCCCCTTTATGCCATGGGCGGCTTCCAACAATGCTTCGGCATTCTGAGAATCCAAAGCGGTTTGTAGATTGTTCACACACGTCGTCACATCTTGAACAAATTGGTTCACGAGTTTTGCAAGAAAGGTCTTTCCCCCTATAGCCTGCCAATCGGCCAACAGACGATAATCCAACAAGACCTGAGCTCGACCACTCCCATCAGACGAGGTGCCCTCAAATGGAGTCTTCTGCATACCCATGAAACACGTATGATTTTCTGTCGAGGCCAGAGGGGAGGTCATCTTTTTGTCAGACAATCCATGATCGGAATCATGTGCGGGAAGCCATTTCCCCACCATCTTGCCTAATTCATAGTGCTTGATCGGCTTACTGATGTAATCATCCATTCCCGCCTCAAGACATTTCTCTCGATCGCCTGACATCGCATTGGCCGTCATGGCGATGATAGGTATTCTCTTATGGGGAGTAAGGCGAAAGATAGCCTGGGAGGCTTCTGTTTTCCTGCCAACCTCGGCAGCTTCCGCCTCACGGATCTTTCTTGTGGCTTCATAGCCATCCATCTCGGGCATATGGCAATCCATCAACACCAAATCATACGGAATCCTTTTAACGGCTCCCAAAGCCTCCAAACCATTTCCCACGATATCCACCCGATGTCCCAGACGCTGCAACATTAATTCCGCCAATTGTTGATTCACCATATGATCATCTACCACCAACACATACCCTGACCGGGTCGCGCTTTCTGACTCCCGCGCACTCTGGCCTGTGACCAGGGAAGGTTCTAGCCCATCACCCGAAAGGTCAAGACGTCCCATCACCATACCTAGACAGGCTTGAAGGTCATTTTTTCTGACAGGTTTGGTTAAATACCCATCAAAGCCACCTTCCCGTGCCAGGGCCTCACCCTCGCGAAATCCAATTGACGTTAATAACACCAATTTGAGGTGGCGAAAACTGGAATCCGCTTTAATGACTTGGGCTAGTTCAATCCCATTCATACCCGGCATATTCATATCCAAAATCGCAATATCAAATGGGGTTCCCTGGTGGACTTGTTCGTAGAGAAGCGATAGAGCTTGGATCCCCCCATCAGCCCCTGAAGCCTCCATGTTCCATGCTTGTGCATAATAGAGCAATAACGTTCGATTGGTCTGATTGTCATCCACACAACAGACCCGCAGACCTTGTAAATCTACATTGACTGCATGTGGATTTTCTAGATGGGCCGCTTTTCCTAATCGCACGGTATACCAAAAACAGCTTCCCTGGCCTGCTTCACTCATGACCCCAATGGTTCCATCCATGCACTCCACCAGTTGTTTGCAAATCGCAAGTCCTAATCCCGTGCCCCCGTATTTTCGCGTGGTCGAGCTATCGGCTTGAGTAAAGGCATGAAATAATTTATTTTGCTGCTCAGGCGTCATACCAATACCCGTATCCACAACCTGCACTCGAAGGACCACATCATGATCGGTTTCATCTTCGCGAAGAACTTGGACGGATACTTCACCTGCCTCCGTGAATTTAATGGCGTTACTGACTAAATTCATGAGTACTTGGCGAAACCGGCCGGGATCCCCTCGCAAACTGGTCGGGGCATCGGGGAACACCAAACTATGTAACTCCAAATTCTTCGATTTAGCTCGCTCACTCAACAGATCAAGCACTTCTTCCACACAGGTTTGTAAATCAAACGGAATATCTTCCAACTCCAACTTCCCCGATTCGATTTTGGAAAAGTCTAAAATATCATTGATAATCGTCAGCAACGCTTCCCCAGACGATCGAACCGTATTGGTCAATTTGTGTTGCTCAGGCGTGAGATTGGTTCCCAAGAGTAGCCCGGTCATTCCAATCACCCCATTCATGGGAGTACGAATTTCATGGCTCATCGTTGCCAAAAACTCCGATTTGGCTTTCACAGCGGCCAAGGCTTCATCGCGGGACTGAGCAAGCTCTTGGTTTTTCATCTGCAATTCACGCGCCGTTTTCCGACTGTACGCTTCAGCGTATTTTCGTTCTGTGGTGTCATGAAGATACATCCGCAGAACTTGATTTTCCGGCACTAAGGTTATTCGTGCCTCGTATATTCGAGAATCGACGGCTATTTCTCGAACCAAATTTTTTTCTTTTTGAGTCAAAAACCGCTCCAAGATATGTTCCACTCCCAATAGAATCGGGTGATCCCATTTTTTTTGGGCTAAATCCGGGAAAAGGTTCTGTCCTACTGGATTGACATAGGTCATCTTCCCCTTTAGATCAATCTCAACGATCGGTTCCGGGCTAAGTTCAGGAAAAGAGGCTAACCGACTCAATTCTCGATTTTTCAACTCCAATGACCCCATAAGATCCTGAAGAATCTTTGTGCGATAGTCCAGTAAATCCGCGGCGTGCGTGGCCACTCCAGCCAACTGTTCTATATCTCCAGTCGACTGGTCCACTTCCCATTGGTGGGAAGAAGGCTCAGGGTCTACCTCACACTTTTGAGAAAGAGCGCCTTCTGTCGCACGACCCACTTCCTCCAATTTCCCAATAATCCCCTTCAGGATGGGGAGTATCTGATGCATGCCCTTTCTGACCCCATAAATAGCCACCCCTATAAGCAGCAATGCCATTAACGCGATCGCCAAAAACAATTCTTGTTCTTTTTCTTGAACACGGTCCAAGGAAAATCCCACTCGCATCCATGCTGAAATCTGGTCACCATCCATAAGTGGCTCAATCACCATTAACATGGAGCCCCATTCCAAGGTTTCACGAAACAGCACGACTTCCGTATCAGCTTCTTTCGCCTCCAACCATTCAGAATCATCCAGAACTAGCCCAATTTTTTCGGGTTGCATTGAGGCAATAATCATATCGTCTTCATCGATAACATCAAGGACACGAAGGTCGGGATCTTGCTGATACTTGGACATGGCTTCCTGAATCCGGAATAAATTATCAAGCACGGCCGATGCCGCAATAAGGGAAAAAGCCCGGGCAACTCCGACACCTCGATCCTGAAAGGTATCGTAAAGAATTTGTCGTTGAACATACCCGACGAAAACAGCTCCGCAAAGGAGAATCAGGGCAATACTCAGGGTGAGGACGGCGGTGACCCGGAAAAACACACTTCCTGCCCATCGACGTGTCCACCACTCTAACGGTGGATGAGATCTCTCAGACATTCACATATTCCTTACAGACACAGCGATTGTTAGATGAGAAGCACCCTAAAAAAAACCAATATTCGTTTCCCGTGCAAATCCTTTGAATTCGCAAGGATGCGCGCAGTAACCATCTCCCATTGTACGAAAAACGCTAAACGAGATTGGACGGACTACCCCATATCCCTCCAACTCAAGGGAATGATAGGCACATACTCGTTCATGGAGATTTTCGGCTTTTACAATGTGATTCTAAAGGGAAAAGCTGGCAGCTATGACAAGGCTAGGAGGAGAGGATCATACGCAGAAATGTTTAGGAATAGGTGGATAGCGGCAAAGGACTGGGCACCTAGCGCCTATTAAATCAAGGTTTTCAAAAGGACCCGCCATCTTACTCACCCAACCCGGGTGCGCAAAGACGCCCTTTTCCTCTGGCAAGGCCGCGCCCGGCTTGCCGCGTTCCGCAGGAGGCAACCATGGCTTTTGTAGGACCCAACCAATTCTTGGTGCGAGGAGCCTACACGACAATACTTGAGTACCACAAAGAGACGAAAAGGCCGCTGGCGGACTCGTGGAAATTCTCTTTAGAGAAAAAAGGAAAGTTAATGGTAACTCTCAGCATCGGTCGGAAATTTTCCACATTCAATTTCTTCTTTATACCGACGGAGCGCTTGTAAGGCATCGGCCTTGAGATGGGCATAAGGCTTCACAAATTTTGGCACAAAATCGTCGAAGAGCCCCAGTAAATCGTAGAGCACCAATACTTGTCCATCACACGCCGGTCCAGCCCCAATACCAATTGTAGGAATCGACAGGGCTTGTGTAATCTTTGACGCCAGCGCCACCGGCATACATTCTAAGACCAAGGCAAACACCCCGGCATGCTCTAATTCTTTGGCCTCTTCCAAAATCTTCTCTGCCTCTCTCTCGCCTTTGCCTGCTACCGTATATCCACCAGATTGATTCACGGATTGCGGCGTCATCCCCACATGTCCCATAACGGGGATACCAAAACGGGTCATAGCTTCCACTCGATCAATGACAGCCATTCCACCTTCAATTTTTACAGCGGCTGCTCCGGCCTGAAGAAAGCGGCCTGCATTGCGCACGGCCTCCTCCACACTAACCTGATAGGAGAGGAATGGCATATCCCCAATAACCAGTGCCCGTTGAGCAGCCTGAGCTACCATGCGGGTATGATAAAGCATGTCCTCCATGGTCACGGAAAGAGTATTAGGTTTTCCTTGCACCACCATACCAAGGGAATCTCCGACAAGAATCACATCAAGTCCGGCTTGCTCTACGATTCGGGTGAACAGGGCATCGTACGCCGTAACGACCGTCAGCTTCTTTCCCTTTTTTTTATACTGTTGAAATTCTGGAATCGTCATACAACTCATAGTGGGTTTGAAATGAATGTTATTTCCCCGCGAAGCGTCTGGCCGATTCCAAGGTGTTCTGGAGGAGCATAGCGATAGTCATAGGCCCCACACCACCTGGGACAGGTGTGATCCATCCTGCTCGTTCTTTGACTCGATCAAAATCCACATCTCCAACCAATTTTCCATCACCTAATCGATTAATCCCCACATCAATCACCACAGCTCCTTCTTGTACCATTTCAGAAGTGACAAAGAGTGGCTTGCCAATAGCCGCAATAACAACATCCGCTTCCCTAACAACCGAGGAAAGATCCTTGGTGCGGGAATGGCAAATAGTCACCGTGGCATGTCGCTGGAGAAGTAGCATCGCAACGGGTTTCCCCACAATATTACTTCGTCCAATCACCACGGCTCGTTTGCCGGCAAGGTCCTGACCGGTCGAATGGATCATGTGTATGACACCCTTAGGAGTACATGGCACAAACACCGGATCCCCCTCCACAAGTCGCCCGATGTTCATCGGATGAAATCCATCAACGTCTTTCTCTGGTGAGACGGTTTGTAAAATCACTTTACTTTCAATATGAGCAGGCAAGGGTAACTGGACGAGAATGCCATGAATGCGGGAATCCACATTGAGTTGTTGAATGAGTCGTAACAAGTCCTCTTGAGTCGTGGAAGCTGGTAAGGGATATTCCTTGGGATACAGACCCGCTTTTTCACAGGCTAATTTCTTATTCTTGACGTAAACCGCCGAGGCAGGATCATCTCCCACCAACACTGCAGCTAAACCGGGGATAATCCCAGTATCGTTTTTAAGGATTTGGACTTCTTCCGCAATGTCCTGGCGAATCGTCAACGCCAAAGCTTTACCATCAATAACCTGTGCAGACACGATTTCTCCTTCTTGGAAAACTTTAAGGGATGGCTCTACTCATTGGTATCAGGTGCATCACGATATCAAGGGTAGAAAAACTTCGTCAATGGAAAGACCTAGTAGGGATTTCTTGACACCCTGAGAAAACGTCACTTACCATGCCCAGAGTAACCTGACCGCAACCCACTTGTCTTGAAACTCTGCCTCTACATGACCATTAACGGGTTCTTCATGCCCTTGCTATGAAATCAAATTTTTCCACCATTATCGGGACAAGTTTGGTCTTGACCTGTCTTCTCTGGTTGGTAGGACAAGGTGCTCTCGCTAATCAAATTACGAATTTAGCTTTCCCGCAAAGCATGATCGCTGACGAGGGACAGACCTACTATATTGCCAATGCCAATGGCGATCCCGGTACCAAGGCCAATAAGGGATTCATCAGTAAGGCCAATCAGGAGGGGAAGGTCACCGACCTCCACTTTATCCAAGGTGGGAAAGCCTCTGTGACTCTTCACTCACCCAACGGCATGGCCATTATCGGACAAATCCTCTACGTGGCCGATCTTGATGTCGTCCGCGGGTTTGACAAACGAACAGGGATTCCCTTGCTAACCATTCCCTTCTCGCAATTTCATAGTCAATCGCTTACTGGGCTTGCCGCCGATTCTCATGGCCAGTTGTATGTTTCAGATGCCGATACCAATACGATTTATCGAATAGATCCAAGTCAGGATCACACCATCACCCTTTTTGTGCAGCATGACAGCCTGTCTCAACCCCGCGGCCTTGCCATCCATCCTCGCAAGGGACATCTCGTCGGCGTGGGATGGGAAAACGGAAAAATTTTTGAAATTGATGAACAGGGAGCCATTCACGAGCTATTTGCCAACTCATTTTTTACCGGTGGCTTTTACAATTTAGATGGAATCGATTTTGACCGGTATGGCACGATGTATGTGTCTGATATGACCGCAGGCAAAGTATGGCGCATTCGTGGGGATCTGAAGAGAGAAGTCATTGCGGAATTTTTACTTTCCCCATCAGGAATAGGTGTGGATCGGGTCAATCATGTGATTCTCGTTCCCTTTTTATACATGAACGGGGCCGAAATTAATGGCCTAGAGCGTCCCTCCAACGATAACCCTAACCGAAAAAAACGAACGTTTTCTGATTACGGCATGGACTGGTTTAAGAAGGATTCATCCAATGAGTAAGTGTATCTATTGCCAGCAACGCAAAGGCAAGCGGGCTTGTCCAGCCTTAACGGGAATGATTTGTAGCCAATGTTGCGGCACGCATCGGATTACCAACATCGGGTGCCCAACATCCTGTGTATTCCTGGAATCCAATGGTGATTATCAGCAAAAGCGAGTGGGGGAAAGATTTGAACTCGAACGCCGGACCTTTTATCAACAACTCTTAGATTGTGGCGGGGAACGAGCAACGGAGGTATTTTATGTTTTTGAGGCCCTGACCTTCCGTTTTTTCCAAGATCGCCGGGAAGCCCAAGATGCCGAGGTCCTAGAAGGGATCCAAAGCCTGCGGCGAAGTTTCAGCCCCATCCACATTCCGAATGCAGGATTGCCAGCCTTTGGAGAAGAATTGCGGAAAGAATTTAAGGTTTTCGGAGAACAACAACCACTGGAGCCAACCATGGTTACCGAAGTCTTAGATCGAGCCCAAACCTTTGTTCAAGAATTCTCTGGGCCAGGCCTTCGTTCCCAACGGTTTTTACAAGGGTTATTAGGCTATGTGCGAGAACGTCATCCAGATGTGGCCGAACAGCTTGCCCGTCAATCTGGAGCTGGTGGACGAATCATCATTCCTAGTGGGTTTGATTACAAGCCTGAAGAAACCATTTCGTAAACCACATTCTCCTGAGTTCAATTTCCTTGTTTGGCTGCCTCGTTACTCCATAATTTCCATGGTCATTTCAATCCGTTCGACTGGATTATCCCGCGTATCGCGTGACTGACTGACAATGATGTCCACCACCTCAATACCCTTCACCACCTCCCCAAACACGGTGTACTGGCCATCTAAATGGGGAGCCTTATCGACCACAATAAAAAACTGTGACCCTGCACTATCGGGATCTGCAGTCCGGGCGGCCGAAACAATACCTTTTTCGTGGATGACTCGGTTAAATTCCGCTGGGATTGTATAGCCTGGGCCACCGGTTCCATATTTACTGCGATTGGCAGGATCTTTGGTGGTCGGATCCCCGCCTTGAATCATGAAGCCAGGAATGACCCGATGAAAGATCGTCCCATTATAAAAGCCAGATTGGGCTAATTTCAGAAAACTTTCAACATGCTTAGGAGCCAAATCAGGGAATAAGACAAGCTCCATCTCTCCAAATTTTGTTTTCACAATCACGTGGGGAGCTTGCTTATCTGTCTTCTCTTTCTCTGCCGCGAACCCTGGAACCGACAATTGAGAAACACTCATGACGGTTACCATCCCGAGAACAATTACTGCTTGTCGTATGGCATTCTTCAACATACATGACACAACCCTCATAATTCCTCCTCCTTGCTATTCATGTGAATCTTCGGTATCTCTCGAACCAAAGAAACGTTTTTGCGCAATCGCTTGCTCCGCCGCACATTGTTCAGCTTCCTTCTTCGTCCGCCCTTTTCCCTGTCCCATAACCCTTCCTTGGACTTCCACGATCATTTCAAAACACTTTTGATGATCCGGGCCCGTTTCCTGAACCAACCTGTAGCATGGGCTCCCACCAAATTGTTTATGGGTCCATTCCTGTAGTTGGCTTTTCCAATCCTCCCCCACCGATGCCCCAGGGCTGTCCTGCAAATCGGCCAATTCGGTGGCCAGGGTTGTATGAATGAAAGACCGAGCCGCATCCAACCCACCATCTAAATAGACCGCACCAATAATGGCCTCAAGAGCATTTGCCAACAGAGAATGTTTTTCTCGTCCCTGAGTGACTTCTTCCCCTCGACCGAGTCGCAACCACTGTCCTAACCCAATGCGCCCAGCAGCCTTAGCGAGGGTCCTACGACTGATGAGCCCGGCCTTCACTTTGGATAGTTCCCCTTCCGTAGAACTGGGAAACATGGTGGCAACACTCTCGCTTACCACAAGGCCTAAGACGGCATCCCCTAAAAATTCCAATCGTTCATTATGTGGAGTCGCTGCTTGCTCTTGAATTTGCGAAAATGACCTGTGCGTCAGTGCTTCATAGAGCAAGGCTTTTTCTTTAAATACATAGGCCAAGGAGCCTTGGAGTTCTTCCAGCACCGGCACTTGACGACTACCATCCCCACCCAGTGTCTAGACTGGCAATGAACATTCTCACTTCCTTATGGCTATTCCCACCATTTAAAAAAACCACATAATTAAGAAAGTCGTTTAGTGTATTTCCTTTTAAAAATAGCTATCACTACAAACGGTTCATGGTATTATATCCAATTAACCAGAGGATTACACAGGCGACCATCGCATTTGGATGAGGAAGATTTTTGGGAAAGTCCGATCAGGTAAGGAAAAACGCTTGTCTATTCACCCTTCCAACGCCGAAACACCAAACAGGCATTCACACCACCAAATCCAAAGGCATTTGATATCGCCACCTCCACGGAGCAGGGTCGAGCATGATGAGGGACATAATCCAAGTCACACTCGGGATCAGGATGATCCAAGTTAATGGTCGGGGGAATGACCCCCTGATGCAAAGCCAGTACGGAGAATACCGCCTCAATTCCCCCAGCCGCTCCTAATAAATGACCAGTCATGGATTTCGTCGAGGTGACAGCAATCGATTTGGCATGATCGCCAAACACGGTTTTCACCACTTGCGTCTCCACCCGATCAGCAAAGGTCGAAGTGGCATGCGCATTGATATACCCCACGGATTGTTTCGATATACTCGCATCCTGGATGGCTCGCTCCATGCATTTGACCGCGCCCGCTCCATCATCAGGAGGAGCCGTAATATGAAACGCATCACTATTCATGGCATAGCCGACTAGTTCGGCATAAATCCGTGCCCCTCGAACGCGGGCATGCTCCAGTTCTTCTAATATCAAGACTCCCGCCCCTTCTCCAAGCACAAAACCGTCCCGGTCTTTATCAAAGGGGCGGCTTGCACGCTGTGGCTCATCATTCCTCCGGGACAAAGCTTTGGCAGCAGCAAATCCGGCAACGCCTGTTGGGCAAATTGTTGACTCCGCTCCCCCAACCATCATGACATCAGCCTCTCCCCGTTGAATGAGCCGAAACCCATCCCCAATACAATGGTTTCCCGTCGCACAAGCCGTCACCGCGCAGGCATTCGGTCCCTTGGCACCAAACCGAATGGCCACTTGACCTGACGCCAAATTGATAATGACCATCGGAATAAAAAACGGCGACACTCGGTCTGGGCCACGTTCCAACAAGATTTTATGATAATGTTCGATGGCGGGAAGACCTCCAATCCCCGCCCCAATATAGACTCCGACCCGATCCTCGTTTTCCGAATTGACCACAAGCTTGGCATCATCCACCGCTTCTTGGCTAGCCGCAATGGCAAAATGGATGAAGGTATCCATTTTTTTGATTTCTTTTTTTTCAATGTACGATGCAGGATCAAAATTCTTGACCTCTCCCGCAATTTTGACAGGATACTGACTGGCATCAAATCGCGAAATTGGGCCAATCCCGGATTGGCCCTGACATAGTTTCTCCCAGGTTTTTGGCACCCCAATGTCTAATGGGGTAACAAGACCCAATCCTGTAATAACGACTCGACGTGGCGACCAATGGTTCATCACCATAGCCCTCGCTTAATAAATAGAGGGATTAGGCTTTTTCCTTAATAAATTCAACAGCTGCGGAGACTGTTTGAATCTTTTCTGCATCTTCATCGGGAATTTCAATCTCAAATTCTTCTTCTAACGCCATCACCAACTCTACCGTATCCAAAGAATCGGCCCCGAGATCCTCCACAAACTTGGCCTCTGGGATCACATCATCTTCTTCAACTCCTAATTGTTCAGCAATAATTTTCTTGACCCGCTCTTCAACAGCCATCGTTGATACCCCTCCTTGCAAAGTTTATCGAATAACAATACCTCTCGCACATTGGTAGCTACGCCATATGCATTCCACCATTGACATGTAACACATGGCCGGTAATATACCCGGCCTTCTCCGAACATAAAAATCCCACGGCGGCCGCCACATCACTCGGCAAACCTAGTCGCTTTGAAGGAATCTGGGTTAAGAGAGCCTCTTTGATATCAGCCGAAAGATGTTGTGTCATGGCAGTATCAATAAATCCTGGCGCGACCGCATTAACGGTAATATTGCGACTTGCATATTCACGAGCCACGGTTTTGGTCAGGCCCACCACAGCAGCTTTTGAGGCGGCATAATTCGCTTGACCAATATTTCCAATGGCCGCAACAATCGAGGCAATATTCACGATGCGGCCACTTCGTTGCTTGCTCATAGAAGGCAGGACCGCTTTGGTACAGAAAAAGGTTCCGGTCAAATTGACCTGCAACACCGCGTGCCAATCTTCTTCTTTCATCCGCATGAGCAGACCATCCCGAGTGATCCCGGCATTGTTGACCAAAATATCCACCTTCCCCCATTCTTTCAGGATCTGGTCCATCATACCTTTGACCTGATCCCAATCGCCAACATTGACCGAAACCGCCAGCACCTTCCTTCCTGATTCCTGGACTAACGCAATGGTTTCCTGGCAGTGCTCAGCATGAAGATCGGCCACAACCACATCCGCACCTTCTTGAGCCAAGGAGGTGGCAATGGCTTGGCCTATGCCTTGTGCACTCCCCGTCACTACGGCGATTTTCCCACTTAAGGTCATGGTAAATTCCTCAGAATAAAACGCACCATTCTTGGCACCTACAAACAACCTGCTAGCACACGTTCGTAAGATTCTTGGTCGGAAATGTTCCAGGTAGTGGCTTCTGGCACAATCCGTTTGACCAACCCAGTTAAGACTTTCCCCGGACCAATTTCAATGAAGTGGGTAATGCCCATGTCACACATAGCCTGAATCGTCTCCCGCCAACGAACAGGAGAAGGAAGTTGTCGGACGAGGGAAACCCGCAATTCCTCCGCTGATTGTATGGGCTTAGCGTCCACATTGTTGACCAGGGGTACCTTTAAATCAGACCAATGTAGAGAATCAATATCTTTTTTTAGGCGGTCCGCGGCCATCTGCATTAAGGGTGTATGGACGGGTACGCTGACAGGAAGTGGTATCACACGTTTAGCCCCTCGAGCTTTTGCCAGCTCCAATGCTCGTTCTACTGCAGCTTTCTCTCCTGCAATCACAGTTTGTCCAGGGGAATTCAAATTCGCTGGAGCCACAATTCCCAGAGGTTCCGCATCCTTACAGACCTCACACACACCTAGTTCGGAGAGACCAAGTACCGCAGCGACTAAACCGCTCCCAGGCACCACGGCTTCCCCCATATATTGCCCACGCTTTTGTACGAGCCCAACGGCTTCCCGAAACCCGATGGCACCCGCGGCTACCAAGGCTGTATATTCACCTAAGCTATGACCTGCCACTGCAGCGGGTTTGAGCGGACCATCTTCCACCAGCTGAAAAACCGCCAAACTGGCAACCAATAACGCTGGCTGGGTATATTCCGTCTGATTCAGTTGTTCCGCAGGCCCTTCGAAACACAACGCACCGACGTTATAGCCTAATATCTCCATGGCCTCCTGGTACAGGGACTGGACGAGGGAATTGGCACTAAACAGAGACTTACCCATTCCCACCGACTGGGAGCCCTGCCCAGGGAAGAGAAACCCAAAAGTCGGTTTCATCCCCTTCATTTCCCTTCTTCCCTATGGGGACAATTGAAAACGTCCGCCAGCGGCCTTCTCGGCCCGGTGTCGTGCTCACGTACTCCGTGTATGTTCCACGCGCCAACAGCCCTGCGGCCTTGCTGGACAGGCCTTTTTGAACAGCCCCTGTTCCTTGCCGACACTTGAGAGATTTGGACAGAATTCGCCAAATTGAAAAAATTTTGCCTTCCTCAACAGACCCATATGAAGAAATAATGATGGGACGGTCCACCACACGACCAAAGCCTATTTTTTTCCGCTAATCGACAATGAACTCCCCTCCATCTACGCAAATCACATTCCCAGTAATCCAATGGGACTTGGGATGACTCAACAGACCCAGGGCCTCGGCTACATCTTGGGGGGTAGTCAAGCGGTTAGAGGGGTTTTTTCGTTTGGCCATGCCAAGCATCTCATCGGAACCAGGGATTTTCCGCAAGGCTGGCGTATCAGTCACTCCAGCCATCAGACAATTCACGGTAATCCCCAAAGGAGCCAGCTCCAACGCTAATTGTCGTGTGTGAGATTCTAAAGCAGATTTTGCGGCGGAAACCGCCCCATAGGTTCGCCAGACTCTGGCCCCTCCCGCACTTGTCATTGAAAAAATTCGGCTTCCCGATCCCAAAAACTTCTGGGCCACTAAATCTTGAGTCCAATACACCAGGCTATTGGCCATTACATCCAGGGTCATGTCCATCTGAGGTTTAGTAATGACTTCGGTCACGGATTTGCCAATATAGGGTTTTAGGGTGCCAAAGGCTAACGAATGCAAAAGAACCCGAACATGAACCGACTCCCCCGATTCTTGACCTCTTTGTTTCATCGCATTCAAAATGTCAGCCCGTTTCTCCGGATCAGCGGCATTCGCATTAAAAAATAGGACCTCCCTCCCAAGGGCCCTAATTTGAGCCACGATACGATCGGCGTTGGGCAAAGTCGATTTTCGATCCAGATGCACACCAAAAATATTGAACCCCAACCCGGCTAGCTCCAATGCTGCCGCTTCGCCAAACCCGCTTGAGGCTCCGAGAATCAACGCCCAATCACCTTCGCCCCACGATGTCCTTCCAGACATAGCTCTCCTCTTTTCTCTCGGCAAAATAAATTAAATTACGTTCCCTCAGGTTTCAATCTTCCCATTCCCTGGTTGATCACGGAAAAGGTTCCTTACCACCCACGAATGGGGATCTTTCGTTTCCCAACGCTACCAACGAATCAGCGCCGATGCCCAGGTAAGTCCGGCACCAAAGGCTGCCAAGAGTACCAGGTTCCCCTTCTGAATTCTCCCGCCTTGGATCGCCTCATCTAATGCCAAGGGAATCGATGCAGCAGAGGTATTACCAAATCGGTCTAAATTTATCATCAATTTTTCTTTAGCCAAGCCCAAACGTTGACTTACCGCATTCAGAATTCGCATATTCGCCTGATGGGGAATGAACATATCAACTTCTTGTATGGCCACCCCGTTGGCTGCTACCGCCGCTTTTGAAGCTTCTTCCATCGATTTGACGGCAATTTTAAAGGTCTCATTACCTTTCATTTTAATGAAGCAGCGTTTGCCCGCAAGCACCTGCTCCGAAGCTGGTTCACGCGATCCCGCACCTGGGACCTGAATCATATCCGAAAACCCACCATTAGCGTATAAATGAGTTGAGAGAATGCCTGCAGACTCAGGCCCTTGGCCGACCACAACCGCTCCTGCCCCATCACCGAATAAGACACACGTATTACGATCAGTCCAATCCGTAATAACTGACATCACTTCTGCGCCGATGACCAGCACATGCCGCAGGCCAGTTTTCACATACGCATCCGCAATGGCCAACGCATAAATAAACCCGCAGCACGCTGCGGATATATCACAGGCTGCGGCCCGTTTCGCCCCTAAACGATGTTGGGTGATACAGGCTGTCGAAGGAAGAGGAGAATCCCCCGTACATGTGGCCAAGAGAATAAGATCGATATCTGTAGCTGCTAGATCGGCCGCCGTCAAAGCACGTTTGGCCGCCTCAACAGCCAAATCTGAACAGGCCTGTCCCGGTTCAACTATTCGACGCTCTCGAATACCCGTCCGTTCAACAATCCAGGTATTCGAGGTATCAACCATGCGTTCCAGATCTAGATTCGTCAATATTCGATGAGGAACATAAGCCCCTGTCCCAAGAATTACACTATTCATTCATTCCTGAGACACAATGGTTGATCCATCCATTTGTGAGACAACTCCCAGAGAAATATCATCTCGAATTTGCTCTATCAACCCGCCCTTAGCCAAGGTTTGAGCTTGAAGAATAGCATTTTTTATCGCTTTAGAGGATGACCGCCCATGACAAATCAGGCTAATTCCCTCAATACCCAAAAGAGGAGCCCCACCGAATTCGGCATAATCGGTTTTTCGTCGAAGACGCAGTAAAGGTCCGGAAATAAAAAGATACGAGAGGCGACCTAGAGTGGATTGCGCAATTTCCCTCATCAACATTTTTTTTATGGCATCCGCCAACCCTTCAGAAATCTTTAATGCCACGTTTCCGATAAATCCATCGGACACAATCACATCGGCATTGCCACTATACACATCCCGTCCCTCAATATTGCCGATAAAATTAATATGACTTTCTTTTAAGTACTTAAACGCCTCTTTTGTCACCTCATTGCCTTTGGTATCTTCTTCCCCAATGCTTAATAATCCCACACGTGGCCGATCGATTCCCAAGAGGTGCTTTCCGTATTCATACCCCATAATTCCAAATTGATAGAGTTGCCGGGCCGTACAATCCACGGTAGCCCCAACATCCAACAAAATCGCCTTCCCCTGCCGAGTTGGCAAGGTTGCAGCAATGGCCGGTCGTTCAACACCAGTAATGGATCCCAACAGAAAGAAGGCGGACACCATCGTTGCGCCAGTACTCCCAGCACTGACTAGGGCATCAGCCTGTTTCGTTTTCACTAATTCCGTGGCTTTCCATATGGAAGAATCCCGCTTTTTCCGCGCGACTAAGGCTGGCGATTCTTGCATCCCCACAACTTGGGAAGCATGGAAGATTTCAATGTTGGATTTTTTGCCACTCAGTTGGTCTAACTGAGATTGAATAGCCGTTTGGTCCCCGACCAAAATCACGGAGACCGATGATTCCCTGGTAGCCCGGAGCGCTCCTTCGACGTTGGGAGATACACCATGATCCCCCCCCATCGCATCCACGGCTATTTTCATGGGATTTATTTGAAATGACGGGTGTAAAGGAAGGAGGGTGGTTACCCTTCTTCAACCGCAATAATGGCCTTCCCTTTGTACATTCCACAATTGAGGCAAGTCATATGAGGCATTTTCGGTTCGTGGCACTGAGGACAAAGTGAAAAGTTGGGAGGAGTAAGACTGTGGTGAGCTCGCCGCTTATCTCGACGGGCTCGAGAAATTTTGTGTTTAGGATTGGCCATAATATTCCAACATAGGTGTTAAGAGGTAAGTATTTCCGTCATGATCCTCTTCGAGTAGTCTGAGGGTGATTTGGTTTCACCAAACACTGCTGAGCTTCTATCTTAACGGATGAAACTGTGACAGGCATGTAACACTCACACACACTTTCATTTAAATTGACTCCGCACTTTTGACATAACCCAAGACAATCCTGCTGACACAAGCATTGCATGGGTGTGGCCAGAATAAGGTATTCCCGAACCATGGGGAGCAGATCAACATGGTTGCCAGTTATAGAGTAAGCCTCAGTCTCAGCATCATCCTCATCCAAAGCCACATTTCGAACCCTGGGCATTTTCCTCTTAGTTCCGGTCAATCCACCAGGTTTATTGGATGTACGAAAAACCGCTTCACATGGCAAAAACACAATATCTTCAAACAGAGCCAGACACCGCACACACTCACGAGCTACCCTTCCAGAAAGTGTCCCTTGAAAATATGCTGTACATTCATCTGGGAGTGAAAGATGCCCGGAACAATGTATAGGATCAATAATTTCTCCATCATCAGGCGAAAGGCCTAACTCTGAACGCTCCACCTCACAAGCGATTTGCACCCCATCTTTGGGAACATCCAGGAGGTTGACTGTTAACGTCATGACCAAATCCTACCATTTTTTCCAAACGGATACCCTCGTAAACCTTTTGAAAAAAATCGACAAATCAGTGTTCCTCCGCAAAAGAAAGGATAGCAATATGTCTGGCGCGCTTAATTGCCTGGGTGAGTCTTCGTTGATGGCGTAAGCAATTCCCCGAAGTTCGACGAGGGATAATCCGCCCTCGTTCAGTCAAAAAATTCCTTAAAAGATTGGCGTCTTTGTAATCCAAAGGAGTCTCATCGAGGCAAAAGCGGCAAACTCTTTTCCGCTGAAACAATCTTTGTTTTTCCACAGAAACATCTCCTACGTTAAACTTAGGTCATGGGGTCAGGATAAAACTCTTCCGACTCATAGGCCGATTCTTCCGCCCCACCTGATCCAGTACTACCCGAAGATGCCTTTTTGGGCAAGAAGGTCACGGTTTGAGCCACCACTTCATGCTTGCTTCGCTTTTGCCCGTCGTCCGTTTCCCAACGTCGTTGCTGTAACCGACCATCAACGATAGCTCCATCACCTTTATTAAGATATTGTCCACAATGTTCAGCCTGCCGTCCAAAAACGACAATATCAACATAGCATACTTCTTCTTTTTGGTCATCAGCCTGACGGTATCGGCGATTCACTGCCAAGGGGAAATTAACCACGGGAGTTCCACTTGGAGTGTATCGAAGTTCAGGGTTCCTGGTCAGATTACCTATCAAAATAACTTTATTGAATCCCACCATCACCAGAATCCTCTCCGTCAGTTTCAGTGACGGCCACCACATCGCAGGGGTTGATACGAACGGTCATAAACTTCATGACTTGATCTTCCATTCGATGAAAGCGCTCCAATGCGGCAACGGCAGTTGATGGACCCTCAAATTGAACGGTAATAAAGTTTCCTTTCCGTTCATGTTGAATATCATAGGCCAATTTCTTTTTCCCACTATTTTCAAATTTCAAAATACTGGCTCCAGCCTGCCTCAAGACTTCCCTCATTTTTTCAATCACACGCTCATGATCTGCTTCCACTTGAACAGGCCGAAGAATACACAGTGATTCATATAGTCTCATAACAATCTTTCCCTCTTAAACATTTGTTCGTTTTCAGGCAGACCGATACCCTTTAACCACAAAAGGGAATCGAAACTACCATAGGTAAAATATGGTGTCAAACACGATCACTTTCGCTGAGAATACTCTTTGAATTCAGAAGGATATGGCCCGACTTGGATCTTTCAACTCGAAACCATTTTCAGACCTTAAAAACTGGAAAAACATCACATCCCTATCCTTCCCCACATAATCTCGGGCCTCTAATCGCAGCAGGCCCTTTTCTCGTTTGACAGGTAACCTGCCAAACTTCACCGCATCTTCAATTAGGTATAGACTTCATCTAGGATAAAGCCTCGCTGCATATCCGAATGAATTGTCCCAGCTGCCTCTGCCGCTTTGGTGTCTTGGAGAATCGTCCAAGCCTGGGCTTCCTTCGCTCCTGCCGTAAAAGTTGAAAACCCGATTCCTTTTAACCTAATTCTGGAAAAAAATCCTGGTGTTCTTCCTCTGATAGCACCGCAATTTCCGACTCAATTTTCCACAGAGGACAATCGTTTTTGTCCCATGTGGCTTTGCCAGTTCGTTCGCTTTGCCAACATTGACATCCTCAGGGCCAGTCCCCAAAGATACATTGGCCAGAAAACTCACCGGTTTAGTAGTGAAGAGCTGACAATCTGGCAAAAATTTCAACTCGGCATCCGAGAACGATCGCCCAAATATCTTCTGCCTATCTTGGAGGAGACGCTCAACGCGTCCTACAACAGCTAATTCTTCCTGAAAAACCACCCCACAGGATTTGGCGCGTTTTACAATTTGCAACCGTCGTTACTCCAGGGTGGATACATCAGCAAGAAATAATTCATTCTCATAAGGTGACTCTCCCGAACCTCCAAGGTACTTGGGGGCACCTTTTTCGAATAAAACACGTCAGCCAACGTACTCAACTGCGCATCTGGAACTATTGGAGGCACCCATTTGGGGCGCCAACCGTGAAGAAGGAATGGTTGGCCACAACCCCTCCTGCGCCGACTAACCCGTTATAAACAGCGGTTTTCTCAATATGGGGTAGACCAATTACGCCACAACTCCATCCCATATTTATTCATTTTCTTGTTGCACAGCTTGCCCATGAAACCGATTCATGGCAATGGAGGCTCCCTGACATATGAGACATTCCAAGGCATCAACCGCCTTGGGCAACATCGTTTCTATTTGCTTGCGCTCTTCTGGGAGGAAAGAGGACAAGACAAATTGTGCCGGATCGACATGCGCCGGAGGC
The DNA here is from genome assembly GCA_036443915.1 of Nitrospirales bacterium. Lineage (GTDB taxonomy): Bacteria > Nitrospirota > Nitrospiria > Nitrospirales > UBA8639 > Nitrospira_E. The sequence continues at coordinate 8,677 of JAZFZJ010000357.1, read as the reverse complement.
CGTCCAATGCCAACCTTGAGGCGAGTAAAGTCTTCCGACTCCAAATATTCCAACACGGAACGTAGGCCATTATGGCCACCTGCCCCGCCAAGGGTTTTGATTTTGATCCCACCAAGAGGAAGATCCAGATCATCATAGACGACAATAAGATCTGGCGTTATGAGGTGCAAATCCTGGAGAACGGAGTGAACAACAGCCCCAGTCTGGTTCATCCATGTCTGGGGAAGAACCAAGGTGACTGGCAGGCCCTCAATACTACCCCGACCTTGTAGAGCATGCCCCTGTCGGGAAAAAGTCACACCCCAGCGACGGGCTGCCTGTACAAGAACCATCCATCCCAAATTATGCCGCGTATGCTGATACGCTTGCCCAGGATTCCCAAGGCCCGCCACTAAATGCAAGGATTATTTTTTACCCTCTTTCGGTTTAGCCTCGGGAGCCGCATCCCCTTCTGTAACTTTGGCCTTGTCTTCAGCAGGTACCGGGGTCACAGCTCCTTCTACCACTTCCCGGGCTAATAGGGATTCTAACTTAGCTTCGGAAATTTTGGTGGCCACATGAACAACCATGAGCTCTGGATCATCTAAAACTTTCACCCCAATTGGAGCCTCGACATCCTTGACATGGATCCCCTGTCCCACACCCAATTCAGATGCCGTAATTTCAATATGGTCGGGAATTTGGTCTGGCAAACACTCAATATGCAGTTCACGTAAAGGTTGATGCAAGATGCCCCCTTCTTTGACGCCAACCGGAACGGCCCCAATGACCGTTACCGGAACCCTAACCCGAATGGATTTCTCCATGGAGACCTCAAACAAGTCCACATGAAGAATGGCACCAGTAATTGGATCAATTTGGTAATCTTGTAAGATCGCAACCCGCTCCTGTTCTCCTGGAACCCTAACCGTTAACAGCCCAGTATGGCCTACCTGAGAAAGGACAAGTTTCCTGGCGATATTATAATCCATCGACAAAAATTGAGATTGACCTCCCCCATATAAAACCCCGGGAATCTTACCTAGACGCCGAAGCGTTCGGGCAACGCCCTTTCCGGCCTGTTCTCGTTTTTCTACTTCAAGTTCGTATTTCATAGGTTTGCCTTTTTCTCAATAAAGTGAAAACAAAATTGTGAATTAGACGAATAGCGATGTCACCGATTCCTCTCGATGAATTCTCAAAATCGCCTCACCCAACAATGGAGCTACCGACAGTAATTTAAGCTTGGAACATTTTTGATCCCTCCCATTGAGGGGAATCGTATTGGTGACCACCACTTCTCGGAGACCGGATCCTTCTATCCGTTCAAGGGCTGGCCCCGACAGTACCGCATGCGTGCAGCCAGCCCAGGTCGACAACGCCCCATTATCTAAACAGGTCTGAGCCGTTTGGACAATCGTGCCTGCCGTATCAATCAGGTCATCGAATAAGAGGGCATGCTTGTTTTTGACATCCCCAATGATATTCATCACTTTCGCCTGATTGGGTGCTTCTCGACGTTTGTCAATGATGGCCAAGGATGAATTGAGTCGTTTGGCAAACGCCCTAGCTCGTTCAACCCCTCCGGCATCAGGAGACACAACGACCATATCAGAAACATTTTGTTTTTTTATATAGTCTAAGAGAATAGGAGTGGCATAAAGATGATCAACGGGAATATTAAAAAATCCCTGTATCGGCCCAGCGTGAAGATCCATGGTAAGAATGCGATTTGCCCCTGCCACGGTGAGCAAATCAGCAATCAGTTTGGCACTAATAGGCACGCGCGGCTGATCTTTCCGATCTTGACGACCATATCCATAATACGGAATCACGGCTGTAATCCGCGAGGCAGAGGAACGTTTCACTGCGTCAATCATGAGCAACAACTCCATAATAGACGTATTCACGGGATGACAGCATGACTGTAGAAGAAAAACATCCCCGCCACGCACATTCTCATCAATGCGAACACGAGTCTCCCCATCACTGAAAGTCGTGACCAGAGCTCGACTCAATTCCTGCCCAATATATTGGGCAATTTCTTCAGCTAGTGGCCGATTGGAATTTCCTGTTAACAACTTTAAGTCTTGCAACATCTTAGTCTGGCCTTACCTGAACAGCCCCTCCCACCCAATCCATTATAGCTATTAACATCCATTTAAAGAACACATTGCTAGAAAAGTCGTAGGGTTTACCAATTTTAGAATTGGCTAATTCCCCAAAAAAGCAAAGGAAAGGTAATTCTATAATTTTCAGCTTGTCAACTCAAATTTCTGATATCAGGTCGAGCTGGCCTGAGAAGAGGTTTCAAGCACGATAGGGTCATGAGGCAGGTCCGTCGATCCCATCGGAGCATCAAATATCCGCCACTGAGTATCACGTCGTAACTGGGCAGAGGCGTCTTGTGCAGCCTCCTGAGTTGAAAAAATCCCAAAAACCGTGGCCCCGCTGCCTGAAAGTAAGGCCGCCTGAGCCCCTAACGACAACAATTTTTCTTTGATAAATCCCAAAATGGGGTACAGGGGAAAAAGAGGTGCTTCAAAATCATTTTCCATCCCTTCGATGATTTCCTCCCATGAAACACTCAACTGGTGTTCAACAGTCTGAGCCCATTGGGTCATGGGGAGTACGGCCGTCCGAGTTGACGCTAATTGCTCATAGGCCCACTGAGTCTTGATAGGAAATCCCGGATTTACCAAAACCACCCACCGATTTCCTTCAAGAAGACAGGGTGTCACTTCCTGCCCCCATCCCCGAACCATCGCACAGGGTGCCTGAAAAAAGAAGGGGATATCACTTCCCAGAGAGGCACCCACTTCACAGAACTCCGATAATCCCCAATCCAAATTCAGCAAACGGGCCAGACCATAGATAGTAGCAGCGGCATCACTACTCCCCCCCCCTAAGCCAGCCGCTACGGGAATCGCCTTCGTTAATTCAATGTCCACTCCCATAGATTTGCCAACCCGCTGAAGGACACACTCGGCAGCCCGGTTCACAAGGTTCCTTCGACCCACCGGCAATGCACCATTCTTACACACCAGATTGAGACGACCATGATCAGGGTTGAGCCGAATCCACAAATAATCAAACACATCCACTGTGTGCATGATGGACCACAGCTCATGATACCCATTAGGTAATTGATTTAAAACGCGAATCAAAAGATTCACTTTTGCTGGGGCCCGCACAACAATTTCACTTGCCGAGAACACATCCATCCCCATGCTATGAAGCCTCCAGCCTAGCCAATGACCGACCCGATAGAAAAAATGGGAAGATACATGGCCACGACCACAAGAGCAATCCCACTCCCCACAACTAATATGACGAGGGGTTCCAAAACAGAGGTGAACGTGGCCACAGATCGATCCACTTCTTGCTCAAACAGATCAGCGACTTTGTCGAGCATGTCATCGAGCGACCCGGTGGACTCCCCCACTTTTATCATTTGAGTCACCAGCGGGGGGAATTCCCCGCTGGTCCGTAAGGTCTCAGAAAGGGGCTTCCCATCTTGAACCTCTGCCGCAGAATTCTTGAGACTCTTTGCCAGCACCCTATTGCCCATGACAGTCCCAGCCACATCCATGGCTGGTAAAAGTGACACTCCACGACGAATCAAAAATCCTAACGTCCTAGCAAATCGCACAATCGCTGCTTTTCGAAATACGGACCCAAGAAAGGGAATTCGTAAGATCAACCCATCAATAACCTTCCGCCCCGATCCATCGTTGAGCATCCACTTTACCCCTAAGACTGTACCCCCAAGAATACCGGCTACCACCAGCCAATGAGTTCTTATGCTATCTGCCACCTGAATAACCATTTGAGTCAGCCAAGGAAGCGATTCACCCATATCCTGAAATAACCCAGAAAAGAGGGGGACGACCCAAATCAACAAAAACACCAAAACCGTTATCGCCACCGTGACCAGCAAACCGGGATAGGCCAAGGCAGAAAGGATCTTGGACCTTAACTGTGCTTGTTTTTCCAAATATATTGCTAGTTGGGCCAAACTTTCGTCTAACCGCCCTGTGGTTTCTCCCACTTCCACCATACTTCGATAAAACTCATGAAAAAGGTCTGGATACACGCTCATGGCCTGAGCCAACAACGTCCCACGCTCCACCGCTTCCCGGATACGGTCGATGATCTGTTTCAAGGTAGGGTTTTCGGCCTCACTGGAAAGAATATCCAGACATTCTAAGAGCGGAACTCCAGCCCGAATCAACGTGGCCAATTGATGAGTAAAGACCACAAGGTCTTTATTGGTCACCCGCCGCGTACTCCAGGACTGGCTCCATCTACCCAAATCCAACACACGATCAACTTTTTCCTTGAGCCGAGTGACCATAACGTCCTGGCCACGAAGGAGTTGGATGGCCTCCCGGGACGTTGCAGCCAGAATTTCACCTTGAAGAGTTTTTCCCTCTCCGGTTTTGGCCATATATTCAAAAATGGGCATGCTACCTGTCTTTCAGCATTTTCCAAACAGAAATATCAAATGTTTCCGTCTTAGGTGCGAGTCCGCAGCCGGGCCAACGACATCGAGGTGGACCGCGCACGGCCTGTCCGTTCCAACAACTTGGTTAATTCATCAGGGAGCGTAGAAAGGCCCAAGGCCACTTTCGTAGAGAGTACTCCTTGCGTACATAAAACAGCCAGAGCCTGATTCATCGTCTGCATACCATACTGCGCCTGTCCAGTTTGCATCATGGAATAAATTTGATGAATCTTATCTTCACGAATCAAATTCCGAACAGCCGGAGTAGGAATGAGGATTTCCAAGGCCAAGACCCGCCCCTGGCCTTCTAAACGTGGGATAAGCCGTTGGGCCAGAATCCCTTCCAGGACCATGGACAATTGAGTTCGGATCTCCTGTTGTTGATGAGGGGGAAAGACCGAAAGTAGTCGTGTCAGTGAATGAATGGCCGAATTGGTATGTAACGTGGCCACCGTCAGATGGCCGGTTTCAGCCATAGTGAGTGCCGCTTGAATCGTCTCAAGATCACGCAATTCCCCTAAAAACACGACATCAGGGTCCTGGCGCAATATCCCTTTTAGAGCCGACTGAAACTCCTGAACATCAGACCCGACTTCCAATTGGGAAACCAAGCTCTTTTTGTGTCCGTGTAAGACTTCGATCGGATCTTCGAGCGAAACAATATGCGCCAGCCGTTCTTGATTGACCTGATCAACCATAGCCGCCAATGTTGTGCTTTTCCCACTCCCCGTAGGACCGGTGACCAGAATCAACCCTTGAGGTTTTCTCATCAACTCACCCACGATGGGCGGCAACCCCAATTCTTCCACCGTAGGGGTCGAATCTGGAACAGCCCGAACAGCCATGGCTAGAGAGCCTCGTTGTCTATACACGTGAACACGAAATCGACCAACACCCTGTACCGTATGCGCACCATCCCAGGTACCAGTGTGAATAACCTGCTGATATTGCTCTTCCGTAAGCAGAGCTTCTGCCATACGACTCAAATCTTGATTGCTGAGGATTTCCCCCTCAAGGGGCCGTAAATGCCCATCCACTCGCAGGCGAGGCACGCTGCCAGCCACGAGGTGTAAATCAGACCCCCCTCGTTGGCGTAACTCATGGAGGAGCTCTGAAAGTTCCATCTGATCACACACCTTTTGCCAACAATGGAAGAGATCCATCAGGACTCGTTTCGGTCATCACTTCGCTCACCGTGGTCAGACCACGTTGCACTGCCGATAAACCGGCTTGACGTAAAGTTCGAAACCCTTCCTGCAGGGCACAAGCTTTCAACACACTAGTCGAGGCACGAATTAAAATGTTGTTATGCAACGATTCACCCATTGGCAGGGTTTCAAATAGGGCCATCCGTCCTTTAAAGCCCGTCAGGTGGCAATGAGTGCAGCCACGGCCTTTCATCGGGTGGACCGTCTCGATGGTCTCCTCATCAAACCCTGAGTCCCGCAATTGATTAGCCGAAAGTGCATCGGGTTCTACGCAGTGTCCACAAATTTTTCGTACCAAGCGTTGCCCCACAATTAAAGAGACGGCAGAAGAAATCAGAAACGGCTCAATGCCCATATCAATAAGTCGGGTGATGGCCCCAGGCGCATTCATGGTATGCAACGTGGACAATACCCGATGACCCGTCAGTGATGCCTGAATAGCAATTTGTGCAGTTTCTCGATCACGAATTTCACCCAACATCATGACATCTGGATCTTGCCGCAGAAAGGCCCGCAGGCCGGCAGAAAAGGTCAACCCAATCTCTTCATGAATTTGCAATTGATTAATCCCCTGAATTTGATACTCTACTGGATCCTCAACTGTGACAATATTCATCTTCGGGGTATTGAGAAATTGCAACGCGCTGTAAAGCGTCGTGGTCTTGCCACTGCCGGTAGGACCCGTCACCAGGATCATGCCATACGGGTTTTCCAAGGCCGTAGTCACCCGATCCAGGTCGGGTTGGTCTAATCCAATATTTGTCAGATGTAAGCCCAAACCGGACTGGTTCAAGAGACGTAACACCGCCTTTTCCCCGAACAAACACGGCAAAATGGCCACCCGAATATCAACGTGAGGCAAACCATCGATCTTGATCCGGCCATCTTGAGGCAATCGACGCTCAGCAATATCTAACTCAGAAAGAATTTTGAGGCGCGCCAGCAACGGCTGATGAAGATCTTTGGAAAAGTTTTGTATAGGGCGCAAGACGCCATCCAGCCGGAAACGAATCCTCAGAATTTTCTCAAGCGGTTCAATATGGATATCGCTGGCCTGCATATCGATGGCTTGTCGAATAAGATAATTCACGATATCTACCGCTGAAGCATCTTTTTCAATGCGCACCTGAAGTGTCGAAGGCGGAACGAAAACCCCATCGGACCCCGGGGTCGAACACTCCTCAGGGCTTGGCCCTGGGGGTAAACTGGTAGCACCGATGGCTGAATTCGCCAGGGACATGGAAGACAATTTCACCCGATCTTTTCTCTCCGTTGTCTCTCCATTTTTCCCTATTTCAGAAGAGTCCCTCGTGAGGGAATGCCCATTTTGACCTGGACCATAGACCTGGTTAATAGCCATCCGCACATCTGACTCGGTAGCCACCATGGGAATAACATGAAGCCCAGTTCGAAACCGTAATTCATCCAGCAAGGAAGAATTGGTGGGATCAACCATGGCAAGATTTAAACGGGAGGTCGTTTTCCGCACCGGCAAAACTAAATGCTGTTGGACCACATCAAGAGGCACAAGTGTGCGAAGACTGTCATCGAGGGCACAGGTGGACAGCTCCACCGTAGGCACTCCATAGTGCTGGCTCAAAAATTCCAATAAGGTCGATTCGGCAAGGACGCCCATACGTACCAATATACTTCCGAGCCGTCCCCCTTCCTCTTGCTGAATCTCTAGGGCCTGCGAAAGGTTTTCCGAAGAAATAACTTTCGCATCCACCAACTGTACGCCAACCCGGTCTCGTTCCACTAATAACCCCCTCAGGCTTTATTCCCATTTGCGGTATTTAAACGTTGAATGCCCCGAAACAAATAATGCACTCCCGACCCAATCGTAAACACCACCATGATATACAAGAAAGGAGTCACCACCTGAGCAGACACACGACCGGTGGCAAAAAGAATGATTACCACGACATAACAGATCTGAGCCAGCGTCGTTCTCTTCCCTAACCACGTCGGAGCAATATCAATAGCCGTATCCGTCAAATTAGCCAACACCGTCCCCATAAGCAAAATCGCATCACGGCTCACCACAAGAATCACCGTCCAAACAGGAATAAAGTCCAGCACGGATAACGTCACAATGGCCGACACAAGGAGCAATTTATCAGCCAGAGGATCCAGGTATTCCCCCAAACGGGTCCGTTGGTTGGTACGACGGGCAATCGCTCCATCTAAGGCATCCGTCAAAGCGGCAATTAGTAGGGTGGCAAGCGCAAAATCATAAAAATGATAGAGCAAAAGTCCAACAAAAACAGGAACTAATAGAATCCGGAAGACGGTCAAACTATTAGGAAGATTGATGGGAATGTCCGTAACCAGAGACTCGCGGGCCATTTCGTCACAACGCCTTTCTCACTACCCGAACTCCTGAATAATTCAAAAATTTTAGAACGTCAATCCCATATTGCCAATTCTATGAATCATCACAAGCAAGGGGTCTGTTCAAAAAATGCCCCCTGTCTCACCCGCCCAGCCCGTGCACGCCAAGACGTGCCTTTCCTCAAGCAAGGCCGCAGGGGCTTTGGCGCCCGGATCGTACACGGAGTACGTGAGGGCGAACGGCGCGAAGAGCGCCAAGCCTGTGAGCGCGAAGCCGACAAAGACCCGAGAACGCCGCTGGCGGACTTTTTCAACAGATCCCTACCGTATTTTAGCCTAGGCCCTAAAAAGAGTACGTGTGGGTTCCGAACGAAGTCAACCGGGCTTGCGGCCCTTTCCAACGCATCCTATAATCCCTCCGCACTGGGAAAAACGTGATTTGTTACACTAGATTTCACAGGAGCCCAAAAATATGACATCCCTCCCTCTATCCTTTCGTGTCAAAAACGCCGTGATCGAAAAACATCAATTGGAGGGAATCGATCCGAGTGCTCGATACTTTAGCCGAATGGTGCCAATTAAACGGGTGGAAGGGGGTTATTCGGGGACCATCATGTACGAGGCCCTGAATTTAGAGTCACAAGTCCAT
>JAZFZJ010000356.1:0-5418 GCA_036443915.1 Nitrospirales bacterium | reverse complement strand
ATCCATGGCCTCTCGAAAGACCTTCCGTTCTTCCTGATTCCAAAAATCTTCCAATACTAAGACCGGATCTTTTGCAAACGAAAACCGGTCAGGATTAAACGTGGGGAACGATGCTTTCATGTCTGTTTTTCATATTGAACGTTGAATGAGCCACCAAAACCGAAGACATCTTTGTAGCAAGTTTCCTTCGGGGTATCAAATGGATTAACGCCTACATTTTCGTTTTTTCTTGACTCCCCAAAAAGCGCGTTCCTGTTCTGGAGACTTTGAGATACGGCAATTCAGTCTTCACGGAAATAAATTGGGTTTCTCCTCCAGGGCATGTTGAAAAAGCATGCCCTCGCGAAGGCGCAGGGTCGGCCAGCGGCGTTCCCTGCCTTCGCCGGAGCGGCTTCGCGCAGGCAGGTCGGCCCTTTGTTGTCCTCACGTACTGCCCAGTCCGTTCCGTGCCCATCCCGTCTGCGGCCTTGACCGAGGAAAGGCCCGTCTTGGCGTGCATGGGCTGGGCGGGGAGATGACGGGTCTTTCTGAACATTCCCTCTTGCTATGGGGAATCCATGAAATATGAAAAAGCAAATCGGGATTGAAAGTATTTCAAATTATTCAACAGCTCCCTCCAATCAATTTTTGTGAGTGCTTCCTTCCTTCTTTGAAAATCCAAATGGATACGTTCGGTATCTCTTTCGATATCTCATTCCGCCGCACCCTGCTTTAGAGGAGACAATCAGGTCCTTACGCCAGGTTATTTTCATCTTTAATTTCAAGTAGTTGACCTATTTTCTCTGTCAAACGTTCGAGTCAAAAAGTTTTTGGCAATGGTATTGCATTGACAAAGTAAATAGGGATAACCGGACTAGGGATGAATGACGAAGGAAAGGAGAAGGCCTGTAAATCGCTAGATCTTCCCATTCAGGTAGGGAGGTTGTGAAGGTTCTATGAACACTCAATTCGGGAAGAGCGGTTGGCCTCGGTAAATCCTATAACTTTTTTTTGTGTGGCACTCGATGACCAACCCCATTCTTCTTATTGATGACGACCGAGCCTGTAGACGGGCCTTGCGGGCATTGTTAGAGAGTCGTGGCTATGCCTGTAAAGAAGCTGATGATGGTTTAGAGGCGTTGACCTTGTTGGATGGAGGATTTCGTGTGGATGTGATCATTTCTGATTATCAAATGCCCATCATCAACGGTCTTAACTTTCTTAAAGCTCTAGCCTATCGGGCAAATACTCATGAATTGCGAGTCATTCTTTTGAGTGGGGATATGACAAAGGAAATAGAACGACAAGCCAAACAGGCTGGGGCCTTTGACGTGATAGCTAAACCCTATGAACAGCAGGAATTATTGGCCTTGGTCTCGCGTGCTTGTAACCGAGAGCTTTCATGATATGGATTCTTCTTTCTATAACATTCCTAGAAATGGCGGAGGTGATGGCATGAAGTTAAAAATTCTCCTGTTGGATGATGAGGAAAGATTATGTGCAATCTTGAGGGAGCGATTGGCGATGGAAGGCTATGACGTTCGAACTGCCAACGATGGCCGACAGGGGTTGACACTCTACAATAACAGTCCTGCTGACCTCGTGATTACGGATCTGTTGATGCCGGAGGTAGATGGCCTGGAAGTCATTCGTACCCTTCGTGGGTTACTCGTTCCTCCTTTAATCATTGCGATGTCAGGAGGGTGGAGCCGTGATTGGGACTTTCTGGTGGAGGCGACAGAATTTGGTGCCAATCGAACCATCTCCAAGCCATTTGCACTGGCTGAATTGGTTATGCTCGTCAATGATCTTCTGAGTTCCCTCTCCCATCAAAACGTCTGACGTGGTTCCCGTTGGCCAGGTGGGGAAGGTCCATCTGAGTCAATAGCCTCTGGAGTCCTCAGAATTCTCAACATTCCTGATTCTAGAAATTCCCTTTTGCAATCAATAGGAACAATCGGTTCATCTTATCCGATTTCCCAGGCATTCTTCCTTCTGGGAGCGGAATACATGAATCGAACAATGGGGGTCCTTCGTTTCTTTATAGGGCCTATTGAAAAAGCATGCCCTCGCTGAAGGCCAGGGTCCGCCAGCGGCGTTCCCGACGATTTGCCGCCCCCACGTACTGCCTCGTAGGCTCCGGGCATCCAACCGTCTGAGGCCTGGCCCGAGGGAAGGCACGTCTGGGTATGCACGGGTTGGGCGAGTGAGGCAGCGAGGTTGTTGAACATTCCCTCTTACTTTTGATGTCAGATTGTGTATTCCAAACGTGTTCGATTCTGGGAAAAATTTTATTTATACAACAGACCCTTATACGAAATCATTTTATTTCTGGCCCATTTCTACCGAAAAGAAATAGAGGGATCTTTGCATCTCCACAGAGAATCAAATGGAGTTTGAGGGGATAACGTTTTGAAGGAAAAGGATTTATTGAACGGGATGACCACGGATGGCAGTATTGCAGCCCAAACCATAGCCGAAATCATGGTCACGAGAGTGGTGACCGTAGAAATGGATGATTCGCTTGAAGTCGTCCGAGCCATTTTCCAGAAAGTGAAGTTTCATCATCTGTTAGTGGTGGATAACGAAAGACTGGTTGGGGTGATTTCCGACCGGGATTTATTGACAGCCATCAGTCCGTATGTGGGAACGATGTCCGAAACTTCAAGGGATCTTTGTACGTTGGAAAAGCGAGCGCATCAAATCATGTCTCACCATCCTGTCAGGATTCATAAATCGGAAAGGGTGCAAGAAGCTGCCGAGCAGATGTTGAAACGAGGAGTGTCTTGTCTCCCGGTGATCTCCACCGAGGGAGCGATTGAGGGAATTGTCACATGGAAAGATCTTGTGTATGCCTTCCTCCGAGCATCTTATCAATCAGAAGCTGTGGGGGCATAATAATATAGTCCTGTAACTCTCGTCTCATACCCTTCATTTCTCTCTCGCCTCCTTTTGGGGATTTCTCTTGAAAAGGGAAAAGCGTTGTGCCAAGGAGGCCCATCGGAACGTTTCAATACCAGTCTTGTTTCTACCCACCTGTCACGGTCACGAGCTTTCGAAGTATTTTCTTTTTCCCCAGAAGATCTTTCGGTATACTGCTTGCGATATTCTTCCATTTGTGAGTCTCTAGTGAAGAGGGAGGAGCAGTCTGATGTTCCTTTCTTACGTGTCAATTCCACATATGAAAGGGCTTCAACGGTATGGCGGACAAACGCTTTATTCTGGAACTCGGGAAATTACTGATCGCCGCGGCCTGGGCGGATGGGGCTCTTTCCGCCCAAGAGGTGAATGGATTGAAGGAACTCTTGTTTCAATTGCCAGAGATTTCTGGTGAGGAATGGATGGAATTGGAACTGTATATGGCATCCCCCGTCAGCGAGACGGAACGGCAGCGTTTACTCGATCGGGTGGTCGGGAAGATGACTTCGCCATCCGACAAAACGTTAGCTTTACAAGCCCTTGAGAAACTCCTTCCCATGGACTCGCCAATAGCTGATCAGCAAACCGAAGTGGTGCACCAGTTACGGCAAGACATCGAACAAGGAAGCGGAGGGTTTCTGGAACATCTTCGACGTCCGTTACGACGGATGCTCAATCTTCGTGGAGAGCAATATACCCATGAACATGATCGGGAAAGTCGATTAGAAGACTTCATCAAAAATACGGTCTATTTTCAGGTCATGATGGAGTTGAGAGAACGAGGAATTACCTTTGAGTTAGAAGATTCTCAAATACGAAAGCTGTGCTTGGCGGCTGGGCTCATGGCCAGGATAGCGGGAGTCGATTACACGGTCTCCCCGGAGGAAACCGATGTCATCAGGGAAGTGTTGGAATCAAAGTGGGCACTCTCAAAAGAGCAGGCCCAGTTAGTAGCCGATATCAGCCATCATCGGGTATTCCGAGGGTTGGATGGGGTTCGTCTGGTCAAAGGTTTTAACGACTATACGACGATTCCTGAACGGCGAGAATTTTTGAACTGCCTGTTTGCCGTGGCTAATGCTGCGGATCGAACCTCTTTTGAGGAAATTGAAGAAATTCGAAGCCTTGCCAAAGGACTAGAGTTAAGCCATCAGGACTTCATTGATGCCAAGCTCGCAATTTCACGCGAAGATCGAAGGGGGTTATAGGAATGGGTAATTTTACCGAAATAGTTGAAATATGGGCTCTTTCGAATCTCCCACCGTCTATTCAGAAGAAAATCAGATAACGTTTCCATGGTCCTTCCAAAGAGATATTCAAGAGAAAAGAAAAAATACGGAAACCAAACGATATCATTTTGAGTTTTATGGAAATGGACGAGAATTATTCCAAATTTTCATTTCCAATGTCCTACGAACTGCGATCACATTTAGTATTTACGGATTTTGTGGAGCCAAGTCTAGAACCAGGCGGTATCTTTGGGCCAATACGAGTTTTGGTAGGCATAGATTTTTATATCATGGTACAGGGTTAGAATTACTAATAGGGCTCATTAAAGGAATATCAGGTCTCGGGCGATGGGGCCTACGACACCAAGGCCTGCTATGAATCCATTGGCCAGCGCAAGGCGAACGCCACGATTCCCCCTCGGCGTAACGCGAAGCGAATGAAGTGTTCTAACCCTCCTAAGAAGCTGGCCATCCGAGATGCCCATCTTCGCTAGATTCAGCGGCAAGGCCGGTAGGCCTGGCGCGTAGCCAGTGGATGTACACGACAGAGCGTAGCGTAGAATGCCATGTTTCGGTTTAAATGTACCTTTTGTTCCAGGTTCAGGGCGCGCCGGTTGCATAATCAGCACGTGGAAGGGGGATTACGTGCATGGTTCTGAACCGAATGGTGAGGTGAGGTATGCCGGTGTCAGAGAGAATGTATTAAGCCGGCGAACGAGACCACACAACCGGCTGTGCTTGTGAATCGCCACCTTATGTCCCAATTATTTTGACGACTTCCCCCACACCAACAACGCCCAAGACGAACATGGTATCTAGTATTTTTAGGAGGGACAGGGCACAGCCTCCGAGAAAACCACGGCCTCCGCAGGGACTTACTCCTACGATCTCGCTGTCCGTGTTCCCCTACGCCTTTGCGATCTTTCTCAGTGCCTTTCTGCTGTTTCAAGTAGAGCCAATCATTGCCCGGTATATCCTTCCCTGGTTCGGAGGCACACCGGCGGTCTGGACCACTTGCATGCTCTTCTTCCAGGTCTTCCTCCTGGGCGGATATGCATACGCTCATCTTCTCGCAAGCCATCTCTCTCCTCGGTACCAGGCGCTCCTTCACCTGAGTCTGGTGGTGTGTTCCCTGGTCTTTCTGCCTATCACCCCCGAGGATACATGGAAGCCGGATGGCAACGAGAATCCAATGCTGGCGATCGTTCTACTCCTCTTGGTGACTATAGGGGCGCCTTTTCTACTGGTCTCAGCTTCAGGCCCTCTCCTGCAACACTGGTTCAACCGAACC
>JAZFZJ010000355.1:0-4566 GCA_036443915.1 Nitrospirales bacterium | reverse complement strand
ATGGTACGCGTGTCTTGTTTAATTCTCCACTTCCCTTTAATCAAAGGCATCAGCGGGGAAACATTCACGCCACGCATGAGCATGTACCGGGCAAGTCCATGGTCCGGCAATTTCAAATGAGCAAAGGCCGAAAAACGTTTGTCATGCAATGCGGATTTCATGCCTATATGGAAAGCTGGGCTATTGCCGTTGATAATCCCTATTTTACATTTACCAGTGAAACAGGGAGCTATGAGATTGCCGGTATTTCTCCAGGGACCTATCGCCTGCGAGCCTGGCATCCCAGTGTGAAACATGAGCAGGTTCAAATGGTAACAGTAGAGTCATCACAAACCACTCAGGTGGATTTTGCTTTGCCTTCTCCAGTTGGACGGTGGACGGCCCACACTCGACAACAACCGCCTCGGTTTACTCCAGCGGCACTAGGACGCCCCATCCATATCGTGCCTCTGGTCGAACGCCAAAGGCCATGAGATGGCGATTCGTCTTCTTTCCTTCTTAGCGTCTTGTAATTCTCCGAGCTGGTTTCAGGCTATTTTTGTTTTCAGCCTGGTGTTCGGAGCTGTCTTCTCCCCACCAACAGAAGTATGGGCGCAGCAGGTTGAGTCGCCGGGTACGGGTGCCGCAGAATTTTCGGCCAGAATGGTATGGAAAAATGATGGGCGTCAGACCAAAGCCCAATTATTCGTCAAAAATGATCGTTATCGTATCGAGCATTTTGGTGGGGTCAAAACAGAGTTGGGGTATGCTGGAGTCACGATTGTCCGGTTGGACGAGCAAAAGGTCTGGTATGTCTTATCCCAACGTCGAATGGTTGTGAGCGTTCCGTTAACATCTGATTATTTGTTACCATTTTCAGTCACCTTGGAAGGGGAAACGGGTCGGACATTAATTGGCGACTCTATGGTTGGCGACCGTTCAGCTGTGCTCTATGAAGTTGAAGTTCAGGATCGATTCGGCAAAACAGAACGATTTTTCGAATGGGTCGATCCTGAAAGAAACGTCCTGTTGAAACTCTTAAGCCAAGACCGAGATTGGTTTGTGGAATATGGGCATGTCGTGCTCTCATCACAGCCAGACTATTATTTTAATCCACCGTTAGGATACAGAATGATTGAGGCTCAAGAAGCGTTCATCCCCCAAGGATGAGTGATGGAGAAGTGGCGTTAAAAAATGAAAATTAAAAAAATTGGGTGTTTGTTACTGAGTATTTTGTGTCTATGGGGCCTTTCCGTGGGAATCGTTTGGGCTGATGACGCAACGGATGCCGTAATAGCCAAAGCGCAGCAAGCTTTTGAACAGGAAAAATTCCAAAAAACTGTTGATATGCTCAAACCTATCCTGAAAAAGGCTCCACTGCCGTTAGGTGCGACTCGCTTACATCTCTTGGCCTTGGCTCGATTAGGGGAAATCTCGGATGCATTGGATGCCTATGAGGCAATGGTCAAATCCTCAAAACGGGAAGACGAAGGGCTGTTACGGCAGATGGCGATTGCCAGCATCTTACCCAGACGTACGGATATGCGCGAACAAATTCGGGGAGCGGCCTATACGGCGCTCAAAGAAATAGGTTCTGAGGAAGTCGTCCCATATTTGGAAGATGGACTCACCGATGGATCGGGGATGCTACGTGCATTGGTAGCGGAAGCTCTAGCCAAACAAAAATCTGGTCAGCGATCCACACGATTTCGGAATGCCTTGGAAGATAGGGCCGGTCTTGTTCGGGCCGCAGTACTCATTGGTCTGGGGAGATCGGGCGAGGCCGGCCTGACTTCCCTAATTGCTGAGTCCTTGCAGGATGAACAAGCGTTGGTGCAAATTGCGGCGGCTCGGGCGTTATATGAGTTGGGGCATAAGAAATACTGGGTACGAATAGAACAGGGGGCTCAGAGTCGGGAAGGCTATGAACGGGGGGCGGCCATTCGTGCTTTTGGTGAATTGAGGGACAAGCGTGCTATTCCTATATTGGAAAAAACCGCGACAGATGCTCAGCCTTCTATCCGTGCGGCCGCTTTGATTTCATTGGGGAAGTTGACCCTTCCTGAAACGCTACCCACGCTCAAGGCCGCTCTGTTTGATCGAATTCCGGCTGTGCGCAGCGTGGCAGCCTTAAGTTTGGGATATTTTGAACAGCACGAAGTGTTGTCGTCGCTGAAGGGAGCCTTGGTTGATGCCAATCCTGGTGTGAAAGCGGCAGCTGTAGCCTCGTTGTTACGGGTTGGCGCGCCTTTTTCAGTCGCTGAGGGTGCGGTGCATCAACTTCTTCAAGACACCAATCCGGCTATACGATCAGGTGTCGCCAAAGCTTTGGGAAATGGGAAAGGTCCGAAAGTGATCGGGGCATTGACGATCATTCTGAATGATCCCCTACCGCGTCCAAGGATTGCCGCCGTACGTTCGTTAGGTCGGATTCAAGAACGGACCCTATTGCCAGTGTTAAAGCGGACTCTTCGAGATAGTGATGCCGCCGTGCGTGTGACCGCCGCCGCAGCCATTGTTCGACTTCTGGATGCCAAAATCGGCACCTGATGAGAATGTTGAAAAAAGACCGCCAGCGGGGTTCTCTGAACTGTGAAAAGTGAGTAGTAAAAAGTAAGAAGGGTGAGAGAAGAATATGCGGAGGGTTTTCATTTTTCTTATTTCACTCCTTACGCCTCACCCCTGACCTCTCATGGATTGTTTCCTGTTGAGCTTCCTCTATTACCTCCCAAGGTTCTCCAAATGATGATGAAAGTTTTTATGATTTTCTGTTGTGCCGTTTCCTTTTTCGTCAATGGGGAACAAACGGCGTTATCCCATCAGACAGCGCCTGAGTATTCATCGGACATTCAATGGTATGAATGGGAGTCAGAGGCCTTCAATCGTGCACAAGCCGAAGATAAGCTGATCCTTCTAGACCTTACGGCTGTGTGGTGCCATGCCTGCCATGTTATGGATCAAACGACATATGCCGACCCACTGGTTCTCGCATTGCGACAGAGCAATTTTATTGCTGTTCGAGTCGACACCGATCAACGACCGGACCTCGAAGCCCGCTATCGAACAGGAGGGTGGCCAACGACAAGTCTTCTATTGCCAACGGGTGAAATTCTCTTTCAAGCCAATTCCCTGGAACCAGCGGTGATGGTTGAACTTCTTTGAACAACCAGCAATTCAGTCGAACTAAAAGACCTAAGACATGGCCCGAATGGCCTAGAATGGCCCTGTTTTCTTGACACGTTTTTTTTATTCTTGATATATATGGAAGTGATTGTCGGAACCAAATCATACCCAGGTTGTTTTATCTGAATCTGGCCGGGATAAAAGAGTCAGCCTGATTTCGCTCAAATCCTATTTTGTTCATTTTCCCTTGTCAACGAAACAAATTTTCTTAACTAGGAGGAAGAATCATGAGGAATCGTCAGTCTTTAACTTTGTCTCTTTTAGTGGGTGGATTCTTGCTCGCTGCCCCACTGTTGGCCCAGGCGGGTGGAACGATTAAAGGGAAAGTCACCTTTTCCGGTAAAGTTCCTCCCCCCAAAGAATTTGCTTTTTCCAAATTTCCTAATGTGGACTTTTGCAAAAAGAATCCAAGCAAGAGTGCCGATGGTGAAACTCGACTGTTGAAGGAAGTCCAAGTAGATGGAAGCAAAGGGTTAAAAGATGCCGTGGTGGCGATAACCAGCATTACAGACAAGGCTTGGATGAAGACCTTCAAAAAAGCACCGGCCCAAAAGGTCATGGCGGAGCTTTGCGAATTTTTGCCCTTCACCGGGGTGTCTGTGAGTAAGGGTCTATTTTATGTGGAAAATAACGATGCGGATCCTGACGATCCCAAATCTAAGGATGGAGTCTTGCATAATCCCCACAGCTTTGATCAATTAGGTGCCAAGTCCAGTACGGAATTCAACATTGGGTTGGCCAAAAAGGGCTCTTCGTTGCAAAAGAGAGTGAAAGTGAAGATGTACAAGAAGGGATCGGTCTTGCGGTTGCAATGTGACCAACATGAATTTATGCAAGGCTGGTATTTGCCTGTGACCAATCCATTTTATGGGACGTCCGGGGCCGATGGAACCTTCGAAATTAAAGATGTGCCCGCTGGGAAACATAAGGTCGCGGTTTTTCATCCTAAAGTGGCCAAAATCGCACGTGGGAAAAAGGCCATGGTCGTGGAAGTTGAAGTCACCGATGGCGGAACGGCTGAAGCGAATTTCGACATCAAATAGGGTTTATTCTTTTTAAGGATTAGGCCTTGAACAAGGGCAACTAGCTCATCGCTGGTTGCCCTTGTTTTTTGGGAGAGTCCTTGTCCAATGTTCCTTGCCTTTGAACAATTGCCCCCGTTAAGATCGACTACGAATGCCAATGATTATGCACTATTTTGAGGTTGAGGCCCCGTGTGCCACGTGAGTTGTCCCTCGCCGATATTTTCCAGATAGGCTATTACTGGGAAACCAAAATTCTCCTTACCGCTGTTCAGCTTGATCTGTTCTCCGTACTCAAGGGAGATTCGTTGACGGTCAATCAGATAGCCGAAGCGCGTGGATTGAACCCACGGGCGTTGGAGTTGGTGATGAATGCCCTGGT
>JAZFZJ010000354.1:0-9389 GCA_036443915.1 Nitrospirales bacterium | reverse complement strand
GAATGAATGTTATGAACGGCCACATGTGGGAAGACCAAACTCGTACAGCCTGTTGACCCGACCATCACCGTATCTTCTGGGTTGGGAAGGGAGGCTAAGATATAGCGAAACGCCATGGATTCTGGACATCCGGCACAAAGTGAATGTTCTTCAATAAGTTCTTTCGCGTTCCCAATGTCCTTCCATCCTCTAGTCTCATTGCCATATGTGGCCCGTTTTACTAAATCCTGGTATTCGGATGGCATAATGTCGAACAATTCTTCTGCGATTTTTATCCGTTCTTTACTCATACGTGTCTCCTTTATGGTTGATTTTGCAGCAAAGCCATCCTTAAATCTTGATTCTTCTCAGCCACGTCCAACTAACGCCTCAGTTTTGACTCCCAATTGTATTTTGATCTCAGAAGCGATGATTTCTGGTGGCATGGTCATGCCACCACACACATGGGGACCAGCATGCACTCGTTCATTATTCGGAACAGTCGCCCTCACTTCACGAGCTAACCACCCTGCCACATTGAACTCTGGAATAATAATATGCTTCGCATGCTTGGTCGCTTCCCGAATTTCTTCGCCGGGCCATGGGCGCAACGTTTTCACTTTAACCAATCCAACACGGATGCCGTCCTCTTCCAACATCGCAATCGCTTCTCGACTTTGCGAAACCGCGGTTCCTGAGGCCACCACAAGAACATCCGCATCCGCATTTTCGGTGTCAATTAATCCATTCATCCAGCGGATAGTGTGCTTCCGCGACCGTTCAACAGCCGCCCATACTTCTTGCTGCCAGCTCGCATGGGTAGCATAACTGATATAGTTACTTTTCATCACAAAAGGATCACGCATCATGCGAACTGGGGGGCATTCCATATCCATACAGGGCACCGGTGACCGATAAGGATCATACGGTGGCAGGCACATATCGACGGGAGTCAGGTCAACCATATCTTTCGTATGGGTCACAAAAAATCCATCGCAGCATAAAGCCAGCGGCAAATGGACATCAGGTTCTTCCGATACCATGTACCCCTTAAGGATCCAGTCATAAAAATCTTGGGCTGTTTCCGCATGCCACACCAACATACCCGTTTGCATGAGGTAGGAAATTTCTAAGGTGTCCGGTTGAATGGAAAGCGGCGAGTTGATGCCTCGGCACGTCACAATCATCTGAATGGGCAACCGAGCTCCAGCCCACATCGGGAAATTTTCCATGGCCCGCATCGTCCCGGGCCCCGCCGTGGTAGTAAATACCCGGGCGCCACCAAAAGCCGCTCCCGCACATTGAGACATGACGGCAAATTCACTCTCGCCTCGGAAGTAATCGCCTATGTAACCTTCGGCAAAGAGCTCCCCGCACAACGCAGCAGCTTCACTTTGAGGCGTAATGGGATACGCAATCATCAGGTCACAGGAGGCTCGACGTACGGCCTCTTTAATGATTTCACTGCCGGTAAAAAACGATGGCGTTCTGGGCGCCTCATGCATCATTTTCCAGGGGTCGGTGTATACCTGGTCTTTTTTATTCTTTTGTCCTATGAACGAGGCTTGAGTGGCCATAAGGACCTCCTTTGAAACGCTTCAGGTGAAAATACGTATGAACTAGCGAATGTGGCTAACACTGTTGAATCTATTTGGTTCATTTATGCTGTGAACCAAACCTACAACTGAATTTTCTGATTATAAATATGATTATATTATACGGAATACCGAAAATGCATCCCTTTTTATTTATGCCGGTGGAGCCACAGATCCCTTCAATTTCTTGACCCATTCGGCCAACCTACCAATCTTTTCGGCCGTAGCATCCCGAAAAGAGAGCATCGCATCTTCATGGCCGGCTTGAGCACACATCGCCACCGTATAACAATTCGTCCCTCCCCGAATAATTTTGAGGGAAAGATTGGCCTGATGGCAGTGTACGCCGACAAACATACACGTATCAATTTTATTGTGCCAAATCGTCAAATTGGGATGGTTGGGGTTAATTTCAATTTCCGGGTTAATCTTAGGATATTTGGGTCGATAATCTGGCATGGGAATAAGCATGGGCTGTTGAGAGGAATGGACACATTCCTTAATTGTTTCATACAAATGGCGGATCGCCTTGGCTTTTTTCGCGGCTTTTTCGTTCCAAGCCCACAAGACCAACGGCCCTGGAAAGATCGTGGGAACTTTGGCGGAAAGAAATTGTCGAGCCGCCTCTTCCATAGCCTCTTCTTCCGAAACAATGGTCCCATGAATATGACCTTGGCCAGGATCAGGCAGCCGAATTCCCATTGAAGCTGCCGATGGAGGCAAAAAATGTTCGGGGCCTGGCATTACTTTATAAGAAGTTGTCATCGTACCCAATTTCTCCATTTTTCATAAGAAGATTGCACAATACAAGCTTTTGGACTCGATACCGAACACTATACTGTAATAAGATCAGGGACAATACTCAATGCTGAAAAAGACCCAACAAACCAGAATCTTAGACTTTTCGGAAGGAAATGTATGAGTCTTTGGCCCTATAACGGGTAATACTACTTATCATTGGTAGTATAAAGAGGACTTGTAAATATTGCCAATTTAATCACTTTTGCCGTTTCATGCGGTTAGAAAGATTGGCATGGATCTATCAGGACCGCCGTTACCGAGCCCTCACTTGTAAAATGTCATAGGTCCACACGGCTTCCCCCTTCACCTCTGGGATTCCAGGAAAAGGAATGGTCACAGAAAAATCTCTGGATTGCTCCGGCGGGATATTCAACTGAACCCAGCTGTGTTCCTGCCCCACAATTTCACAGACTTCGGTTTCACAATCCTTAACGGTGGCCTGGAGCCTGACCGAAAGTATGGTATAGTTTTTGACAATATTCTGAATTCGGCCCATCACCACAAACGACCGTGAATTCAAGCCTGGCCGAACACGCATGTGTGAAAGTTGAGCCTCTGGCACCGAAATCCGCTCAAATTCTAGGTCACGCTCCTGCGTATCTTGCCAGATAATGAGCCCGATCAGTCCCGTTAAGACAATTAATGTGATTCCCATTGCTCGACGAAAACGAGGCAGATACAGCGCGACCAGAACAAGGACGAGCAACAAGATTATTATGGCGATACGAAGCATCGTTCTAAAACACCGTCAATAATATTAACCAAGACTGAGTGGAGGCGCGCGCGCTTTACTCTCTTATCGGTCTCCCAAACCTCATTCTTTCCTTGGAGAAGATTATGACAGATTGGTCCCGTGAAATTGAAATTGTCTCAAACCTGGCGCGGCAAGCCGGACGTGTCATATTGAAAATTTACGAGCAAGATTTTGCAGTATCATATAAAGGAACGAACAATCCTGTCACTGAAGCTGACCATCAGGCTAATGCCGTCATCGTTGAGGGGTTAGCGGCTCATTTCCCCCAAGATGTAATCGTGGCGGAAGAAAGTCCCCTTCCAACCAACACCCTGGGCACGGGTCGAGTCTGGTATGTAGACCCGTTGGATGGAACAAAAGAATTTATCGCCCGCAATGGTGAATTTTCTATCATGATCGGACTCACACAAGATACCGGCTGTCAAATGGGGGTGGTCTATTGGCCAACACGTGACCAACTATTTGTCGGTATCACAGACCAGGCGGCTTGGATGGAACAGGGCGGGATACGCAAGGATCTCACGGCTACCCATTCTAAAAATCCACCCAACATTTCGTTAGTGGCTTCCCGATCGCATAGGTCCCCCATCCTTTCTACCATTCAACAATCTTTACCTATTAGTGAGGAACATCCCATGGGAAGTGTGGGCTTGAAAATCGCGTGTATTGCCCAAGGAGGAGCTGACCTCTACACGGAGCCAGGTCCGTATACAAAAGCATGGGATGCCTGTGCACCGGAAGCCATTTTGCGGGGAGCAGGCGGATGTTTTACCGACGTTCACGGAAATCCCATGCAATATGGAACCAACGAATTTCGCAATCTTCATGGTATTCTAGCCAGTACTCAGGATTGTCATCGGCGCGCGCTTCAAACCTTGACGGGCCTATGCTCCTCATGTGAAGGTTGACTTTTTTTTCGCGATCTTCAAGCAGAAGTGTACCGTACTTCGGTCCTCTCTCAATCAGGCGAATTCTCTTAACCCATGAGACAAGACCTCATCATTATCGGCGGTGGGCTAGCTGGATCGGAGGCAACCTGGCAGGCAGCGAACCAAGGAGCCAAGGTGACCCTTTATGAAATGCGGCCCAAAGAAGAAACAGCCGCTCATAAGACCGACCAGTTAGCCGAAATCGTCTGTTCTAATTCGTTAGGGTCGAACGACCCACTCAGTGCTCCGGGAATCCTTAAACAGGAAATGCGAAAGCTCAGCTCTTTGATTATCAAAATTGCTGACGAGGTTTGCATTCCCGCTGGAATGGCTTTAGCCGTTGATCGGGAAAAGTTTGCCCAGAAAATCACGCAAGCTCTTACGGAACACCCCAATGTCAAAATCCTTCGCGAGGAGGTTCACGACATCCCAGAGGACGCCCTATGTATCATCGCCACTGGGCCCTTGACGTCACCGAAATTATCAGAAACGATCATTCAGCTCACGCAATCCAAAAATCTGTATTTCTTCGATGCCATTTCCCCCATTGTCGATGCGGATTCACTCAACATGGATCAGATCTTTCGAGCCTCTCGATACGGAAAAGGGACGGCTGATTATCTGAACTGTCCGATGGATCAAGAAACCTATAATCAGTTTTATGAGGCCCTTACACAGGGTGACCGGGTCCAGCCCAAATCCTTTGAAAATATCCCCTATTTTGAAGGATGCCTTCCCATCGAAGTGATGGCAGAGCGTGGGCGTCAAACCCTGCTCTTTGGTCCCCTAAAGCCAGTCGGGCTCATTAATCCCAAAACCGGTACCAGACCCTTTGCGGTGTTACAATTACGAGCAGAAAATCACCATGGTTCCTGTTATAACCTCGTGGGCTTCCAAACCAAGGTCACGTATCCGGAACAACGTCGAATTTTCCGCATGATTCCAGGCCTGGAAAAGGCCGAATTTCTCCGATATGGGAGCATCCACCGAAATACGTTTATTAATGTCCCGGTTTTATTGAGGGACACGTTGCAACTCAAGAAACAGCCCAACATCTTCTTTGCCGGTCAGCTGGTAGGAGTGGAAGGCTATGTCGAGGCAGCGGCAAGTGGAGGATTGGCCGGCATCAATGCCGCGAGAATCTTATCGAACCGACAGCCAGTCACACCTCCCCCAACAACGGCCCATGGAGCCCTTCTCCAATATATTACAACGTGCGAGCCCAAATATTTTCAACCGATTAATACCAATTTTGGCTTGTTTCCACCACTGGACACCCCCGTCCGTGATAAGCAGAAAAAACGGCAACTCATTCAAGAACGGGCTACCTCACATTTCCAATCATGGATGACGCAATCCGGGCTTTCTTAACGTATCTTCAATTGGAACGCGGATTTTCACCTGAAACCAGCCGAAGCTATCAGTGTGACCTCCAGCAATTCCGGACCCACCTGCAGCAACACATTCCGACGAATACGACCCTTTCACCTTCGGCAATTGACACCTTCCACATTCGTTCTTTCCTCAAGGAATTGAGCGATCAGGGATTCAAAAAATCGTCCATGGCTCGGAAACTGGCATGCCTCAAAAGCTTTTTTCGCTTTTTGTTTAAAGAAGGCCGTATCACCAGCAACCCAGCATCTGCGATTCGTTCTCCTCGACAAGGAATGCATCTTCCTGCCATCTTGACCAAAGACGAAGCGAATAGTCTCTTAGACACCTCTCCCATGGAAACATGGATGGACATACGAAATCACGCCATTATGGAAACACTCTATTCCAGTGGAGCACGAGTGTCTGAATTGGTCGGTCTGAATTGTGAAGATGTGGATCTCGAAGCCCGATTCATCCGCCTGCGTGGAAAAGGGAAAAAAGAACGAAGAGTGCCTATCGGCCAAGTGGCAGCAGAAGCGATTCGAGAGAATCAACGTCACATTCCACCAATGGCTAAATCAAACCGTCATCAAGCCACTCACCAGCCCAATACTCTCGCAGGAGCGCGCCCTTTATTTTTAAATGGGCGTGGAGGACGGTTGACGGCTCGAAGCGTAGAACGCATGATGAAGCAACAGACCCAACAACGCTTTCAGAAATCCATCACCCCGCATACCTTGCGCCATTCCTTTGCCACACACTTATTGGATGAAGGAGCGGACCTGCGGGCCATACAGGAACTCTTGGGGCATGCGTCCTTAGCGACCACGCAAAAATATACCCATGTGGTGACCGATCAACTCATGGCCGTGTATGATCGAGCCCATCCCCGATCTGGCGCTTCTCACTCTACGACCGAAGGAACCGACTAAAAAATCATGATCATTCGTTCCACCACGATTCTCTGCGTACGAAAAGGGTCGGTCGTCGCCATGGGCTGTGATGGTCAAGTGACGGTCGGCACGACCGTCATGAAAAGCAACGCACGGAAAATTCGAACTATGCACCATAATCAGCTCCTCGCTGGCTTTGCCGGGGCTACGGCCGACGCCTTTACGTTGTTTGAAAAATTTGAAACCAAGCTAGAAGAATATCGAGGTAAATTAACTAGGGCTGCCGTTGAGCTCGCCAAGGACTGGCGCACCGACCGTGTGCTACGAAGATTGGAAGCCCTTCTCGCCGTGGCGAATCAGGAACATTCGTTTATTATTTCTGGCACCGGAGATGTGGTAGAACCGGAAGATGGAATCTTAGCTATCGGATCGGGAGGACCATACGCATTAGCAGCCGCGAGAGCTCTGCTCGCACAAACCACCTTAGAACCAAAGCAAATCGTGGAACAAGCTATGCAGATAGCTGCAGGTATCGATATCTACACTAACCATCACATTGTTATTGAGGAGTTAACGTCATAACATATGGAACCATCGACTTTCCCCACTTCCCAATCACTTAATTCACGTACCCCACGGCAAATCGTGGAGGAACTCGATCGCTATGTCATTGGCCAACGAGATGCCAAACGGATGGTCGCTATTGCCTTACGAAATCGGTGGCGACGCCAACAACTCAGTCCGGAACTCCGCGATGAGATTGTTCCTAAAAATATCATCATGATTGGGCCGACCGGGGTGGGCAAAACTGAGATATCTCGGCGTGTCTCGAAACTGGCGGATGCGCCGTTTATAAAAATTGAAGCCTCAAAATTTACCGAAGTGGGCTACGTGGGCCGAGATGTCGAATCGCTCATACGAGACCTGACGGATTTGTCCATCAATATGGTCAAAACCGCCTACTTGGAAAAAGTTCAAAAGAAAGCGGAAGAATTGGCTGAAGAGCGCGTTCTGGACATGCTGCTTCCACCCACACCTTCTACCTCACCGGCACATACGCGGGAGTTAGACGAAGATTCCGATGCTCCGACCAACAAGAAAGAGGACCAGCAAGAATCCACTCGATCCAAGCTCCGACTTCAATTACGGAAAGGAAAGCTGGATAACCGTATGGTGGAAATTGAGTTCAAAGAACGAGGAGGGTTGCCAGTGGGCATCATTTCCAATATCGGGGGCATGGAAGACATGGAACACAACCTCCGAGAAATGTTAGGCGGCCTGATGCCTGGGAAAAAGAAAAATCGCCGCATGAAGATCCCGGAAGCCTTGAAATTCCTGGCTCAAGAAGAAGCCCAAAAACTGATCGATATGGAAGAAGTGACGAAGGAAGCCATCATCCGCACGGAACAATCCGGCATCGTTTTTTTAGATGAAATTGATAAAATTGCCGGAAGAGAAAAACTTCAGGGCCCCGACATTTCCCGAGAAGGCGTTCAACGGGATCTGCTCCCGATTGTGGAAGGCTCCACGGTCAATACCAAACATGGGCCTGTGAAAACTGACCATATTCTGTTTATTGCCGCAGGAGCGTTTCATGTTGCCAAACCGTCGGACTTAATTCCGGAGTTGCAGGGTCGATTTCCCATTCGTGTCGAACTGGAACCACTCACCAAGGACGATTTGATCCGCATCTTAACCGAACCCAAGAATGCCCTGATTAAACAGTATCACGCACTCCTAGAAACGGAAGGCGTTTCGCTCGAATTCACCCCAGAGGGCATTGAGGAAATTGCCTCCACCGCGGTCCAGGTAAACGACCGCACAGAAAATATCGGGGCCCGGCGACTGTTCACCATTATGGAACGGTTGTTAGAGGAGGTGTCTTTTGAGGCCCAAGATCTTACGGAGAAAAAAGTCGTGATCAATGCGCAGTATGTCCAGGACCATCTTCAAGACATTGTGAAGGACCAAGACCTTAGCCGATTCATTTTATAACATGGGAATGTTGAAAAAGTCCGCCAGCGGCGTTCTCGGTCTTTTGTCGTGCTCACGTACTCATCTGTACGCTCCGCGCGCCAAAAGCCCTGCGGCCTTGCTGGACGGGCCTTTTTGAACATTCCCTCTTGCTATTGGTCATCCATGGAATTCGGCAAAGCCAATAGGTATTGAAAGAATTTCGAATTATTCCTAGCCCAAACATCTCTCCTGATGAGGTGTAGTCGGCTAGGACGACTTCTCCACAAAAATCCACAGACTCCAAGACCTGTGTTATGGATAAACTGATAAAAAAAGCTGACATTCTCGTAGAAGCTCTCCCCTATATTCGGAATTTCGCGGGCAAGACGATCCTCATCAAATATGGTGGGAAAGCCATGGTTCAAAAAGAACTCAAGGAAGGGTTTGCCGAAGATGTCGTCTTGCTCAAATACGTCGGCGTGAATCCTATTGTCGTGCATGGAGGTGGCCCCCAAATTAACGACATGCTGGAAAAGCTCGGCATCGAAGCCAAATTCATTGATGGAGTTCGTGTGACGGATGGGGCTACCATGGAAGTGGTGGAAATGGTGTTAGGAGGAACGATTAACAAAGAAATTGTTTCCCTTCTTAATCAGCATGGAGGCAAAGCCGTTGGGCTCACAGGAAAAGATGGCCAATTGTTCACCACCAAACCATTTAACCCAAAAAGTTTAATGCATCGGTACAGTGGATCGACCGGCACTCTGAAATCTGAAAACTATGGCCTGGTAGGAGAAGTGAGCCAGGTTAATAAACAGCTCCTTGGCACGTTGCAGGAGGCCAATTTTATTCCTGTGATCGCCCCAATTGGGGATGATGCGAAAGGGCAAACCCACAACATCAATGCCGATCTCGTGGCTGGCAGTTTGGCAGCGGCTATCCACGCAGAGAAACTACTCGTCTTAACCGATGTCAAAGGCATCCGCAATGCCAGTCATCACCATGTCTCGACCCTCTCACGAAAAGATATGGAACAAATGGTAAAAGACAAGGTCTTGAGTGAAGGCATGTTGCCCAAAGTCCACGCATGTCTTACTGCACTTCAAGG
>JAZFZJ010000353.1:0-4394 GCA_036443915.1 Nitrospirales bacterium | reverse complement strand
ATTGTAATGGGTTAAGGCATCGATTAAGGCTTGGATGCCCCAACCCCAATCCCCGCGGATGGCGTGGGGCTCTTGACCGACGCCCGAGATAAAGACCGTCAAACTCCATCCTTGGAATTTGTGATGATGAAAGACGGTGGGTTGGATTTCCAAGACGATTTCAAGATGTAACGGCTGCTGCTGGGAATCGCTGATGTCTTGTAACAAGCTGTCCATGGTGTTTTGAAGATACTCCGCCAACGCGTGGATCTTTTCCTTCTGGTTGAGTGCCATCTCCGCGAAACATAGGGTGACGAATGAGACTAAGGTAATGGGTTGATCATCTTGCTTTCCCTGTGAAAAGTGTTGATCGGCGGCGAGGCTCATCAGGGGAGAGGTTGTGGTATTAATGGTGTGTAAGAGTGCCTGTGTTTCTGGCCATCCGATACAGGGTGGGAGGACGGGAATCAATGCTGGATTGGCTTTGATATCAATGAAGGTGTTCTCCAATGTGCCATCGTGGATCCATGGTCCGTAGGGTACATGGAAGACCTCGGTTCGCTGTGAAAGAACGATCCCCATAGTTATCGTGGTGTAATGTTTTGTGAAGACCTCCTCACCCTTACCCCTTCGTTCCTCTTCGGAACCAAGCCCGCAAATGGGGGCGAGGGATATCTGAGAGGTCTTCGTTGAAAGTTACAATACCAAAGTATACCCAAGTCAAGGTTCAACATGAGACAGGGTAGCCAACCCTACACCTCAGCTTCCAATTAGTAACTTTTTTATTGAGAAGACGAATCCATCCTTATTATGTCAGACCTACTCTATGTCCAAGAAATCTCCAAGTCCTATGGTGCGAAAAAATTGTTTCAGGATCTGACTCTGGGGATCGCTGAAAAGGATCGCCTTGGCATCATTGGCCCTAATGGATCGGGTAAAAGCACGCTGCTGAAAATTTTGGCCGGTCATGAACAACCTGATCAAGGAACAGTAACTAGACGGCAACGCCTGCGTATTGCCTATGTTCCTCAACAGGCAGAATTCGATCCGGAGGCCACGGTTGTCGAGGAGATTGAACGAGCTGCCTTAGCATCCGGGCTACCCCAAACTGAATGTGTGGCTCGAGTACAGGAAATTTTGGGAAAAATGGGATTCGAGCAAGCCGATCAGCGAGTGAGCCTACTGTCCGGAGGTTGGAGAAAGCGACTGGCTATGGCTTGTGGGTTTGTCCAAGAGCCGGATGTGATGCTGCTGGATGAACCCACGAATCATCTTGACCTCAAGGGAATGGTCTGGTTGGAGCAGGTGATGTCGCAAGCACCGTGGCCGTGGGTGATGGTGAGTCATGATCGGTGGTTTTTGAACCATGCCACAAATAAGGTGGCAGAATTACATGCCCGTTATCCCAATGGAATTTTTCTTGTTCCTGGCACGTACACGAAGTTTTTACAGAAGCGGGATGAGTTTCTCGTGACGCAAAATCAACAGGCCAAGGCCCTGGCTGGAAAAGTCCGTAGGGAAGAAGAGTGGCTGAGGCGAGGGCCGAAAGCCCGAACTACCAAAGCCAAATACCGGGTAGACACCGCGCATGCCTTACAAGAGGAATTGGTCGAGACCAAAGGGCGGTTACGGCAGGGGGAAACCTCCGTTGATTTTGCCGGGTCTGGGCGACGTACCAAGCAGTTAATCGTCGTGGATAATCTCCGGAAGGGTTTTGACTCGAGAATCCTTTTACAAGGTCTGGAATTGGTCATCTCTCCAGGGAGGGCCATTGGAATTTTAGGACACAACGGCTCTGGGAAGTCGACGCTTCTGAAATTGCTGTCCAAGGAAATAGAGCCAGATCACGGGACAGTCACCCATGCCGACAACTTACAAATTGTGTACTTTGATCAACAGCGAGATCAGCTCGATCCGAAAAGGACCTTACGACGTACGCTCTCAGATACTGGCCATTCGGTAACGTACCGAGGGCAAACGGTCCATGTGGCCGGGTGGGCCAAACGATTTGGATTTCAGCCTGAACAGCTTGATTTGCCCACTGAATTATTATCAGGAGGCGAACAGGCTCGCGCGATGATGGCTCGTTTGATGCTGCAGCCAGCCGATGTCTTAATTGTGGATGAACCCACGAATGATTTGGATATCCCCACTCGAGAGATTTTGGAAGAAAGCTTGCGTGAGTTTCCTGGTGCCTTGGTATTGGTGACGCATGATCGGTATATGTTGGAAGAGGTCTGTACGGAGTATGTGGGCTTAGAAGGGAATGGGGTCTGGGGCCACTTTGCGGAATATAGCCAATGGGAACACTGGCTTCGTCGACAATGCTCTGGAAAAGAGGCTTCCGTAAGCCGGCCTCAATCTAATGGGGGTAAGGCAGCCAAACCGCAATCGAAAAAACTGTCTTTTCGGGATCAACAAGAATATGACAGAATTGAAACGCGGGTGCTTAAGGCTGAGGCCACACTCAAAAAGTGTCGGTCCATAACCGAAGATCCCGGGATTGCCACGAATCACCTTCAGCTTCAAGAGGCGTATGAGGCCCTGAAGGCCGCGGAACAAGAAGTCGATCGGCTCTATACTCGGTGGGAGGAGCTGGAGACCAAACAACAGTGAAGATCGCATGGGTGAATGAAAGACAGATGGAGGAAGATCCATGAGGAAAATTGGAGTCATCGGAGTCATACTGCTCATGATCAACCTCGTCCTGGCTTTTCCCATCTGGGCGAGTTTCCAATCTGGGGAAAATGCCTATCTGCGGGAAGATTTCGACTTCGCCTTACAAGAATGGCGACCCCTTGCGGAACAGGGAATGGCCGAGGCGCAAAACATGTTGGGATATATGTATCGATATGGGCAGGGGGTGGGACAGGATTTTGAACAAGCCCGTTTTTGGTATCGTCAGGCTGCGGATCAAGGCCATGCCAAATCCCAGAATAATCTTGGGGCGATGTACCGCCAAGGTCTCGGCACGCCGCAAGACTTCCAGGAAGCCCTTCGGTGGTTTCGTCGTGCCGCGGATCAAGGGAATGGGGGAGCGCAAAACCATTTAGGGTTAATGTATTTTCAGGGCGAAGGGGTCTCAAAGGATATGGTTCACGCCTATATGTGGGCCTATCTGGCAGCCCAACAGGGAGTCGATCCCGCGATTCAAGCCTTAGAGATATTGGAGCAGGAAATGACGCCTGCTCAGATTGAGGAAGCCAAACGGCGGGCAAACGATTGGAAGCCAAAAGGCGAAGAAGTGACCCTCTGAGTGAGGAGTTGCGTCATACCTTCCGCGAATCTTGCCCCCTGGCCCTTTCAACGTTGGAGGATAATTCTCCTTGCTAGGTAGATCTATTCGGGTGGATTTTTGCGCTGGTCCCGCTAACATTGTTTTTTTAGCCGTGCTTGTCAGTCCTTGAGGGATACGATCTCGTAGGGATCCCATTCTGATTTGACTCCCCTCTAACAGAGTGGTAGGGTTCTGGACGGTGCGAGCAATAGAGATTTCCCTGTCCCTCGCATCTCCCGACTCGTAGAAGCCTTGCCTCTTCGACCGGTTTTTTTGGATTCGCAGCCTCAAAATCTACTGGCGTTCTCGTATTTGGGTTTTGATACAGCGAGAAAATCGTGTAGCTTTTTGAAAAGCTACCCGCGTCCCCATTGCTTTCTCTTTTCTAGAGAAAGTCCCCAACGTGGCGAGGGAAACGGGCAGGGGATGGGTTGAAAGTGACGGTGCTGAAGAGGTCCCAAAAGAGACCCCGGGTGTTAGGGACTACAGAAGTATATTATCGACCCCAACGAAAGGAGGGAAAAAATGGGACGACCATCTAAAGTCACGCAAGCCAAGCGCAATCGGGAGATGGTGAAGAAGATGAAGCAGAAAGACAAGGAAGTCCGCCGGATGCAACGCAAGGAAGAGAACCCAGAATCACGTCCTGTTCTTGATGGGGAAGATCCGGACCTGGTCGGCTTGCGCCCTGGCCCTCAAGCGCCACTTTATTAAATAGTAGAAATTTATATTGTATCTTTCAGACATTGTCATTATACGTTTAAATCAACTGCATGAGTCTCCACTCCTCCTTATTGCCATCCCCGCGGTTTCTGGCCGGTGTCCATCCCAAAAAATCGAAGAGAGATTCCTGCTTCGATCCTGCAGGAAGCACCAGAAGAAGGGGTTATTCTCTCTTCCTTCCTAGTAGACCAACGATCGGCGGACAGGAATTGGAAGATAAAGTCTAGCCTGTTACAATACAATACCTTCAACGACTTTCTTCTATTATTCCCGCCCCACCTCACCGCTTGTTCTCTTGGACGAATCAGGACAGGCTCTGTTCTTCACGCCACCCAATCCTTTCTGGCCTCCGTATTTGCTGGTTTTCTGCTCTCGCCATGAACATCGTTAAACGAATATAATAGCTAGGCTATTC
>JAZFZJ010000352.1:0-4898 GCA_036443915.1 Nitrospirales bacterium | reverse complement strand
CCCTTCGCCCTCTCTTACACCCACACAACCAATCTTAAATGACACCCGTGCCGCGCAGGCCATGAAGGCCAGGGACCTGATGAAAATGACCGCACCGATTCAAGCAGCCCAAGTGCCCCAATCTTTGCCTCCGGCCAGAAGCCACAAAAAGTATTCGAATCCGGCCATGCTTTCTTCAAGCTCCCTCACTCGACAACAAAAGAATGTTCAGACCCCCCCCCTCCTTCCACAGGTTTCCACTTCCCAAAGCCTAACGGCCCGTCCACCGGTGTCCACGGGGTCTTCCACCACAAAAGCGAAAATTGTCTCGTCCTCCAAGCCGGTCTATCCCCGGGTCGCCAGAGAATCGGGTTGGGAAGGCATCGTCGTCATACGAACCCTCATTAATACCAAGGGGGTGGCTGAACAAGTAAAAATTCGAAAAAGCAGTGGGCACGCCGTTCTGGATCGGTCCGCACAAGAAGCGGTCAAAACATGGAAATTTCAGCCCGAGAAGGATGGAAATATTCCTCTTGCCAAATGGGTCGACATCCCCATTAAATTTGACCTGAACAGTTAAGTGCCGTGTAAAAAGGAACAACACATGATCAATATACTTATCAGTGGTGGATGGATGATGATCCCCATCCTCGGCTGCTCCCTTTTCGCCCTTACTATAGCCATTGAACGATTCCTGTATTATCAGAAATTCCGTTCCGGCCCTTTGGCCAATAACATGCTTTCGCTCATTGAACAAGACAAATTCACCGACGCTTTAGCCCTCGCGGAAAAACAATCCAGTCCCGTTCTCCGAGTGATAGCCGCCGGAGTGCGCCAACATTCTCAACAACCAGAAAAGGCCATGGAAGCCGCCGCCATGCTTGAAGTCACCAACATGAAACGCGGGCTTCCCGTCTTAGACACCATCATTACCCTTGGCCCGCTCTTAGGCCTCTTGGGAACCATCATTGGAATGATCGATTCCTTTGGAATCATGTCTGAAACAGGATTGGGCAATCCCCATGCCGTAACAGGTGGAGTGGCAGAAGCCCTCGTCTGCACCGCCGCCGGAATCTTTGTGGCAGTCACTACGCTCATCCCGTATAACTTTTTCCTGTCCCGGATGGAAAAGGAAACTGAGCTCATTGAACACTATGCCACCAAAGCTGAGGCAACCCTCAATCGCACCCTTTCATAGGATGTACCATGAGACTTCCCGCTATTGCCAAAAAAAAAGCCCGCATTGAAGTTATCCCCATGATTGACACCATGTTTTTCTTGCTGGTGTTTTTCATGATTGCCACCTTGTCCATGACGATTCAACATGGAATGCCCGTGACCCTTCCCACAGCTGAATCGTCCACAGATAAGGTGAGGGAGCTGGTTTCACTCACCCTCACCCGTGACGGCACGCTCTATTATAATAAGGAACCGATCACGTTACAGGAACTTGAGATTCGCCTAGATCATCTGAGACAATCCGAACCGGACCCGTCATTACTGATAAACGCGGACGAACAGGTCTCGCACGGCAAAGTCATTAAAATCATGGATCTCATTCGACTGAGTGGGATTACAACTATGGGCATCGCCACCAAGCCCGCTTCACACCAATAAACCACGCTGTGGAACCCATGACCCTCACCAGAAAATTTCCCAACACGTTCGCTCACCACCTCCACCTCATGGTCTGTTGAACAATTCAAAATTTTTTCAATAGCATCCCAATCTATGATGGCATCAAACATCATGAAAACGTTCATAAAGGCCCACTGTCTCACCCGCCCAGCCCATGCACCCCAATTCGTGCTTTTCCTCGGGCAAGGCCGCAGACAATTTGACGCCCAGACGCTACGAGCCAGTACGTGAGGGGGCACGGTGAAGGCTCCGGCCAAGCGTTGAGAACGCCGCTGAGGGCTTTTTTCAACATTCCTAGTCGGTTTATCGGTGGAATCCTTTTCACCCTCGTGGTTTTTTGTTTCTGGCCCATACCGGTCTTCAGCCATCAAGCAGGAGATTTGTACCGCGAAGCGGTGGCTGCCATCCAAAACAAAGAATTCCATAAAGCCGAAACAACACTTCAACAGGCTATTCAGGAGTTCCCCTCTTTCCCCGAAGCCCATCATCTCCTGGGGATGGTTCAATTTCACCGTACGCAAAACGCAGAAACGGCAATCCCCGCCCTTCAGCAGGCCATCCAGCTGAACCCCCATTTGGCACAAGCGCATTATGATTTGGGATTACTCTTTCTCAAGCAAGAGCACATGGAGAAGGCGCAACAATCCATCCAACAAGCCCTCACCATCTATCCCCGGTTTTGGGAGGCCCGGCTCACCCTCGCCAAAATGTATGACCAACGTGGAGAAATCGATAAAGCCATCGAAGAATATCAACGCGTGCTCACACACCAACCGCTAGCCTCGGAAGCCCTCTATCTTCTGGCCTATCAATTCATGCAAACCCACCATTCGGACGAAGCCCAAAGACTATTGCTCACCCTTACCGAACATGATCCCCACCATACCGAAGGATGGTTCCTACTCGGTCGTCTTGCCGAGCAACAAAATCAACCTACCGAAGCCATAGAGGCCTACCAACACGTCATCCACAACAACCCAGAACACATAGAAGCCCACTACAATCTGGGGTTCCTCTATCAACAGGAAGACGAGCCACAAAAAGCCATTAAACATTTTCAGCGGGTCACCGAACTCAATCCCACTGATGCCGAAGCCTTTTTTAATGTGGGAGTGCTTTTGGTTGGAGCAAACCAGCTAGAGAAAGCAGAGACTGCCTATAAAACGGGCATCGAACTCCAACCCAAATCTATTGAAGGACAGTTTAATCTCGGAGCGTTTTATGAATTCCACAAAAAAGATCTCCCACAGGCTAAAAAGCACTATCAAAACTATCTGCAATTGGGAGGAGCCGATACGAGAATCCAGCAGTTACTAGACAAGCTGCAGCCCTAACCCCCTGAAAACCACCCTGTGCATGGCGAATTCCTAATCATGCGGCCCTTGGCGTGGAAAACAATCCCTGACAATGTGACCGCCACACAACATTGTTCAGAGCTGCATGTACCGGTTGATCTTTTCCACCAGCTTCCTCGGGGATTTGTTGATTGAGGCTCTGGTGGATCCAAAAGCCATTGTCATACTCTTTGAAGGCTTTTAACTTCCGCTCCAGGTCAAATTCATTCCAGAACAGCATGTAATCCAAATATTCTCGATGGATGCTGCCAATCAGTCGCTCGATGAAGGGATGTGAGACAGACACGCAGGGAAGGGTTTTAACTTCGTGGATTCCCAGGATTCTTAGATTCGCTTGCCACTGGTGAAAGCGAAACACGGGGTCATGATCGGAGCTGAGCCATTAGGGCAACCTTTTTCGGCTTGTGGCTTGATGGAACAGGCAGCACAGCGCTCTCCCATCTATGGCAAGAGCTGGGTGGGGATGACCCAAGTTTTTTGACAGAGGTGATTCAGCAGTTTTTACAGGATGGGCCGGACCACCTTGCGGCGATTCGGCAAGCCGTGGTCGATCGCGATGCGGATGCTTTGATAAAAGCCGCCCATACATTCAAGGGAAGTTGTCGGATCATGGGTGTGCTGCCTTTGGGAGAACTGTGTTTTGCCCTGGAAGAAAAAGGTCGAACTGGAGAAACCGAGAATCTGGAGGTTCTCCTAACGCAATTAAAAAGCGAATATGCACGGGTTCAGGTCGCCTTGGAAGCTGAACTGGCTGGTCTTTCCGCTGCAAGCACCTGATCCGTTGAAACACGGGGAAGTCTTTTTCGGCACTCTCAAGTTAGTGCTGTCCTGAATTGAGAGCCTGCTTCTGTTTCGTTTCAAACTCTTGCTGGGTCAGCAGTCCCGATTCTCTCAACGCACGAAGTAGGCGTAGTTGTTCAGCCACGGAGGTTGGTTGATGGGGAATCTCATCAGGCTCTTGGCTGGCTGTCCCCTCCAAGGCCTCGTTGATTGGGAGTCTATCTTTGGTGTTAAGGATTACGAGATGTTGAGGCCCAACGCCTATCATACCCTCCCACAAGCCGGAGGGTTCCATCCGCCCCTGAGGGCCGGGATCCACCTCATACCAGGACTCTCCTAAGACTCTCAGCGGGTTCGCTCTTGCCCTTTCCGTCATCATTTCCCCAACAACAGCATAACGATAGTTGGCGAGCATGAGATGAAGATCTTCCCCTTGAACATAAAAGCTCCCGGATGAAATTTCTTGAATGTGGCTGTCTCGAGGTTCATTGATATAAAACACAATTTCTTCAAGAGGTGAGGCCCGTCCAAAGGCTTGGGCCAGGAGCGGCGCCAAGAGCTGCACCTGCTCGTCAGAAAACGCCTGCGTTGCGGCAGATCGACCCTTTCCAAGGCGACCGGAAAGAAGGCTCACTCGTCCCTTGACTTCAATGGCTTCAAGCGCGGCCTTGAGAATGGATGGGTCTAGTGTGACTGGATGGCTGTGCTCTTGCCCACCAGTTCGATACGTGACATCGAGACGCACGAGTCGGTGTTCATCCTCAAACACCACTTTCGAGATGACTGGCCCCGAAGCGCATCCGGGATTGACCACCAGGATGGCGAGTACCAATAGCCATCCGTGTGAAGGAAACGTGAAACGCCTCACCATACTTTTCTTCCTCTCTCCCTCGGAACAAACCTCACAGCAAGCCATCTATTTTATTATGGGTGACGCCAAGTGAAAAACTCTTGAAATAACGTCTTTTAGGACTATACTCAACGTAAACATACACTCATGGGCTTTCTTCTTCGCGCATGGTAAAAAACAACACAATACAATCGATTCTCTGGGTTGCTCTTGGCACGGTAGGAGTCAGCGTCTTTTCTGGTTGGGTGCTTCCACCTGACAGTCATGCGATTCCTGCCTTCGCCCGAAAGTATACC
>JAZFZJ010000351.1:0-3259 GCA_036443915.1 Nitrospirales bacterium | reverse complement strand
ATTTGATTCGAAAGGCGCAACAACTTATAGACCTCCGAAGGCACCAAGGGAAACATCCTCGGATTGGGGCGGTGGATGTGGTGCCCTGGATTCCATTCCGGGGAATCACGATGGAAGAATGTGTGGGTTATGCTCGAAGCTTGGGTGCTCAGGTTGGGCAGGAGCTTAACATTCCAGTGTTTTTGTATGAGGGGGCAAGTAGGGTGTCCTCCCGTGCCAGATTGGAAACGATCCGGAGGGGAGGATTGTCAGCATTGGAAACAAGGATAAAGGCGGACGCTCTGTGGAAGCCAGATTTCGGTCCCTCGGTATTGCACCAGACGGCCGGAGCCATTGCCATCGGAGCCCGTTTCTTTCTTGTTGCATTTAATGTCGTGCTGAATAGCAATGATGTTGCCATGGCGCACCAAATAGCCAAGGTCATTCGCACCTCAGGGGGTGGATTGCCTTCGCTTAAAGCGATGGGCGTGTTCTTGCCGTCTCGAAGTTTAGTGCAAGTATCGATGAATCTCACCGATTTTCGGGAAACCTCCCTGCGTGCGGCCTTTCAGGCTGTGGAGCAGGAGGCCCATAGTCTTGACGTAGCAATTCTGGAGAGTGAACTCGTCGGTCTTGTGCCTCAGGCGGCGTGGGATGAGGATTTGCCAAGGGATCTCAAAATACGGAATGGGAATCCTGACCGAGTCATCGAGAGACGTCTCAATCAACACCCTCTTTTTCATCATGGGAGTCTGCGGTAGAATACACCTTG
This sequence comes from Nitrospirales bacterium, assembly GCA_036443915.1. Taxonomy (GTDB): domain Bacteria; phylum Nitrospirota; class Nitrospiria; order Nitrospirales; family UBA8639; genus Nitrospira_E. The sequence goes on along the minus strand of JAZFZJ010000351.1, from coordinate 2,508 downwards.
GGCCACGTTGTCGAGAACTATATTTTAAGGAGGAATGATAATGACAGAGGGACGCGCTGCACTTCGAGAGAGTAAATTCGGGCATTTAATTGTGAGCACCATTATGGAAAAGCAGGTGCAATCTGCTCAAAAGGACACAAAGGCGGCACTGTTGGCTTCCTATATGATGGAAGGCTTTGGTTCAGTTCCCATCGTGGATGGGAATAACAAACTGTTGGGTATCGTTTCAGAATTTGATCTCTTAAATACCCTACGGAAGGGGAAGCAACTCCATGATGTGCTGGCAGGAGACATTATGACCGAACACCCGGTATCTGTCACACAAGATACCGATGTTGTGACTCTGATGGATGTCTTGCAAAACAACCATCTCATTCGGGTGCCTGTGATTGATAAGGTTGGGAAACTCATTGGTATTGTGGCACGAAGAGACCTGCTCCGTGGCTATCTTCAGACCGAAGGGAGTTGAAGCGTTCCGAAAATTTGTGGTATGGGTTGATCTCACCTGGTAAATGTATCCTTTCAAACGTTTGTGAGAAATTTGGCCTCTCCCACGTGGGTGGGAAAGGGGAGAATTGGTTTGTGAGTTTTGGCGAATTCCATTATTTAAAGAACGCATGGCTAGGAAAGTCGTACGATTTTTTTTGAAATTGCTGTAAATGACTATGAAACATTTTGCGTCCCGTCTTGTAAGCAAGCCTCTTTTTGAGCAGCTGATCATTGGGCTGATTCTGATTAATGGGGTCATCTTGGGCCTGGAAACCTCGCCCCTGTTGGTTGAGAGGTATGGCGCTTTCCTTCATCTTGGCAATCACCTTATTCTTGGGGTGTTTATTCTTGAAGCCGCATTAAAAATGATCGCAGTGGCCCCTCAGGTTGATCGATATTTTCGAGATGGATGGAATGTCTTTGATTTTTCGGTGATTGTGTTTTCCTTGATTCCTGCGACAGGTGAATTTGCCATGATCGCCCGATTAGCTCGCCTGTTACGGGTGGTTCGATTGGTGTCGACCATACCGGAACTCCGATTGATCGTCTCCACGTTGGTCCGGTCCATCCCGAGCATGATCCATGTCATGATGTTGATGGGTATCATCTTTTATATCTATGCCATTACCGGGTATCAGCTCTTTCATGAGCATGATCCTACTCATTGGCGGACCTTAGGCATTTCACTGCTCACTCTGTTTCGAGTCGTGACCTTGGAAGACTGGACGGATGTGATGTATATCGCGATGGAATTTCATCCGATGGCGTGGATGTATTTTGTGAGCTTCGTCGTGTTGGGCACGTTTGTGGTGGTTAATTTATTTATTGCCGTGGTCATCAATAACTTGGATGAGGCCAAAGCCGAACGATTAGCTGAACTTCAGGCTCCCGTTACACAAGATGAAATCCTGAAGGATCTTCGCGAGACCCAAAAAGCGTTAAAACGGCTTGAGGTAAGGTTAGATCGAACGAGAGAAGTCATGTCTTCATAGGTTCGGAGAGTGGTCTGGTGCCGAAGGATCGAGCAGGGACGGGGTAGTGAAAGAGGAAATAAGAACGCACGAGCAGAAAGAATGGCCAGACAAGCCGCCCCATTGTTTATGAAGCGGCTTGCCAGATTCTACCCACTTACTGGCGAATGCCTTGGGTCCAGGCGATAGATGGACTGATGTTGGTCGCTTGGGGTTTGGTGCATTTTTTCCCACGATTTCCGTAGCTCACGGTGGATGTTCGAATGGGACAGGTCCCAAAGGCCGTGCCGAATTCCACGATGCCTTCCACGACGGTCAACGTGGTTTGTCCATCCGGTTGGACTTTGAGGTCGAATTCCGTCTGTTTAACCGCGGCGGTAGCCACCGGAGTTTCAATTTCTAGAGGTTTTGGCCCTCCATTCGTTTTTACCCAAATTTCTCCCTCACCTAGTCGAAGGATGCGGGTATAGCCTTTTTTCATCTCCCAACGGGAGAGGATGATAAAATGAGTATTTTCATTCAGTGCAACATCAATGTTATTGGAGAGCTTAATCAGGGCCTGACTAGCCACACCGGTTCTCAAGATATCACCTTCATACAGAGGAAGAGTGCCCTTCCCCTCTAGCCGTTCCACAATGCCGTCTGTGCGGACCACAGAAAATTCGCCAATGGCGTTTTGGGCATTTCCCACCAACTCTTCAGCGGCCATGACCGGCCATGCGGCGTTGAAGAATAGCAACGTAAAAGCGAATAAGGCCACTCGACAAACAATGGCAAAATGGTCTTGGTTAACAGGTATCGACTGATATCGCGTGTGGTTCATTCTGACCTCCCTTGGTATTGGAAAGGGGGATATTGGAAATCCCCTCAGCCTATGGGTTCTTTTCTAAAAGACCAATATGGTACCGGATTCAAAAGGTATTTTTCCTTTAGCGAGAAGCGACGACGCGAATGGGTTTCCGACCAACGGGTACTGTTGCCAACACTTGGCTGGTACCTGTATCGATGACCATCAGGTTGTTGGATTTGGTGTGGCCAACATAAATTT
>JAZFZJ010000350.1:0-3617 GCA_036443915.1 Nitrospirales bacterium | reverse complement strand
CATCAAGAAAATACTGTCATCGATCTCCCCATCCTCCACCTTCCCCAACTCCTGGGTCTTGCCATGGGCATGGACCCCAAGGACCTTGGCCTCAAACGAAACATCATTTCCCCAGAATCGGCGCTATCTAAAATGGGTGTAGGATTTTAAATTGACAAAGACACCAAAGGTAATTTGAGATTTCAACAGACTTATTTATCGCAATCTCGTCAATTCTCTTCCTGCCTCACGAACACCTTTTGACGCTGCTTTTCTCCACCAATACTTCGCCCAACCTTTATTACACTTCACACCTAAACCATCCCAATAACACAACCCCAAGAGATAGCAAGCCCATTCGTCCCCCTGTTCAGCCGCACTTCGGTATAAAAATGATCCCCGTTTAAAATCTCGGCGTACTCCCTGGCCGTTGATATAATGTACTCCAAGGGAACACTGGGATTGCGCATCTCCTAGTTCTGCGGCTTTTTTTAGCCATTTGACTGCCTTTTGTTCGTTATGGGGAAAACGTTCTTGACCACCATAAATCCGCCCAAGCCAATGCATTGCTGCAAGGTTATTGTTCTCCGCCCCTTTATGATACCAGGAAAGCGCTCTATCCCAATTTTGGTTGACCCCTTTTCCTTCACGATACATATGGGCGACATTGAGTTGTGCCCCACCCTCCCCTTGTCTTGCTGCCTTCCGATACCACTGTAAAGCCTCTGGCCAGTTTTTTTGAACTCCTTTTCCATAGAAAAGCGCATATCCCAATGATAATTGTGCATCGGGATTGCCCTGTTTTGCAGAACACTGAAACCACTTTACCGCTTCTTTTAGAGACCTTTTGGTACTCACTCCCTCACGCAAACATTCCCCCAGATGATTCTGCGCTTCCGGATGCCCTTGTACGGCAGCCCTCCGATACCATTGAACTGCTCGTTTTCGATTTTTGGGAAGCTCAAAGTCATACACACAGGCCAATCTAAACTGCGCCTCACTATTGCCTTTTGTGGCACGATAGATAAATTGGACTCGGTCAGTCATAAGATTTTTGGTTCCAGCTCGAATTTTAGAATTTCTAGCAATTTCTTCGTAAACCAACGGCCGCTACGGGAAATAAATGCCCTGAGGGCATTTCTGTTCAGATTGCTTCTTCATCCATACTCAACGCGATGGCATACACCCCGAATTGGGGAACCCAATGACTGTGTTTCTGGTAATCATCTCTCCAATATTGGGGCAATTCCATATGCGTGACGATATGCTCGACATACCTCTCACGATAGGCTTGCTGGCCGGTACTCTGAAAGAGAGTCCACAGACCCCATGCTCGGCTAAAGTTTAACCCCGCTGAATGAGGAGTGTGTGCAGTTCTGACGGGTTCAAGACCAAGCTCCTTTTGAATATACCCAGTCAGGTATAATTCAGATTCTTCGCGTGACAGAATTGAGAGAATGGCCCTGGTCCTTTGGAGCGACGCTGAAAAAAATTCATTGAGCATATCATCCGATGAAAGCGGATGTTCTTTCCCTATGGGGAGCACTCGCGTTTTGATGAAAGCTGAGAGTTTCTCCACAAGTTGCGCATTACCTTTCCATTGACTCCACTCCCACAGATTAAGTAGAGCCCACGAGAGATTGCCATATTCCTGACGTTGGGTATGGTGTGCCACCTCGTCAACCGGCAACGAAAAAATCCACTCTTCCAATTTCGCGGCCATGACAGATGCCAGAGGGAACAAGTCCTTCTTCCCGCACCATCGCTCTCGCTCCTGCGCAAGTTTGAGAAACCAGGAATACCCGTAAGGTAACTCATGATTCAGACTCCCTTGTTCAAGGGAAAGCAGCTCGCCTTCCAAATGTTCTGGGGTGAGCATAGATTCAACTACGTCAACCCACCGAGATTCTCCCGTCAGCCGGGCCGCTGCTAATAATGCATAGGTGCCGTGAACACTCGAATGCCAATCGATACACCCACAAAACGCAGGATGCGTCGTGTCTTGCCGTCTCACTCCTGCTTCAACTGTAGACGCGAGAGAGGTAAGATATGGGATCCGCGAGACACAAAAGTTTTTCCACGAATCAGGCGTCTCGCTGGATTGTTGTGTGGACATAAAGAGATTTCCTCCCCTGCGTTTCTCATCTTCCATGTAGTGGTCGCACATTCAAGGATACCTGAGCAACCTAATCAGGCAAAATCCCAGGAGTTGTTCTTTAGAATACGCAAATTCAACTGCCAAAGAGTCTAGAGATTGCCTTACTATCAGTCTGAAATTTTATCCGCCTCAACTCCTTGGTCTATCCATGCCCATGGACTCAATGGTTCTGGGCCTCAACAGATGCCTTGAGTGGCAGACACCCGATCCCTTCATGACTGACACGAACAATTGACACCACCGAATTTTGGAACTAGGGTGGAGCCCTAGGTTAACGACCTGGCTAATTTGCGTGGATTTCCTTTACCAACTGAGGCACAAGATTCGAGAATCCAACACCTTTCATGCCCTTGATTAGCCCCCGATGCTTCCGCCTGCAGAACACCTCAATCTCGCCATTCAGACAACTTCGGGAGAAGTGAATGCCCAACTAGACGTTCCAACCGGTTTTATTCCTATTACAGAAATTATTCCGGTCGTGCGATCGCTTGGCGAACAAGCTCAGGCTCTGGAAGTCTCCAATACGGTCAAAGCCGGGAAGAAGATATCCTGCCAAAAGGGGTGCGGAGCCTGTTGTCAGCGCATTATGGTTCCCGTCTCCCCACCAGAAGCCTTTGAGCTGGCAGAGATGGTGAAAGAGTTGCCCCCAGAACATCGGATACGTATTGAAACCCGGCTTGCGGAGACAAGACGCCGATTGCAGGAAGCGGAACTGCTCCCCTTGCTGCAGGATTTAGCCGAGTCTCCCCGACAGCGGTCCGACGCAGACATTGACCCGATCAATCGGGCCTATTACGCCCTACGCCTCCCCTGTATTTTTCTTGAAAATGAAGCCTGTTCTATTTATGAACATCGACCGGCAGCTTTCCGGGAATATCTGGTCACCTCTCCCCCAGAACTGTGCCAGGATACAGAAAAAAATCCCGTCCAAGTATTGCACATTCCTCTCCGGGCCGGCACGGTCCTCAGCCTCCTGTGGGCGAATTTGATGGGAGGACCCGTCCGGCTTATGCCTCTTCCTGTGGCCTTTGAATGGGCGAAGAACCACCAAGAACTCAGCAAGCAAACATGGAAGGGGTTTGATTTATTGAACACCGCGTTGGAGCAATTGGGGCAATTTTTACATCAAACCGTCTCTTCCCAGCCTCAGAAAAAGCACGGTGAATAACGGCAGGTATGTAAAAGTTCTCAACGTTGTTGAGAGCAAGGTATATTCCAAACTTGTAGAAATACCGAAAGGAAGTTATGAACTTTGATCCTGCCATAGCTGCGCGACAAGCTCTTCACCGAGCGGAAGAGGAGGGAGAACTAAAAGATCTTGAAACGGACATTCTCGAAGCCGAGGAGATTTTTTCCACGGATCAAGGCCAAGAAGCCAAACAAGCCTATGACACTCTCCAACAATATGGCGAACGATTGCCACGGGCGAAGTGGTTTCAGGAGTTCCTCATCTATATTACCTGGCAACACGTCACGGAGG
>JAZFZJ010000349.1:0-4260 GCA_036443915.1 Nitrospirales bacterium | reverse complement strand
TTCACCTGCTCAACTCTCGAAGCAGGATAAATCCTGCAAAGCCGGCGAGTGGTGCTAAAATTGGGACCTAACTTCTTTTAAACTCTCCACCTTTCTGTTTCTCTTTAAAAAAATCCCCCTATTTGTTCCCCTACGGGTTAAGTCAGCTCAAACCTGTATAGCTTTGTAAAACCATAAAAAAAGAGTGTGGTTAGAGAGGGAAGGGACAGAGAAAAACGATGAGGTCGATTAGCTTCGGTTACTGGCCGATGTACCAGCCAATCCCATTGCGGTCTAGGATACCGGTCACCACCGTGACGGAATCGGCATAGATCATCACCCCAACCAATACCAACAGCCCGCCACTCACAAACGACACACCCCCTAAATACGTGCGCCAACTTTTGAAGTAACTCAAAAAAGAATCCATTCCAAGTGCCGTTAAGAAAAACGGGAGCCCCAATCCCAATGAATAGAAGGAAAGCAGCATGACTCCACTCGACATCGAATCCGTTGTACTCGCATAAGCCAAGATGGTGCCCAAGACCGGCCCGACACACGGCGTCCACCCTGCGGCAAACGCCGTCCCGATCAAAAATGATCCAAGGTATCCGACGGGACGTACTTTAAACTCCATCAGGCGCCGCTCCGTCATGAAAAACTTCAGCTTTAGGATCCCTAATAAATACAGACCAAAGATAATAATCAGAATGCCCCCGACCTTCCTGAGCACATCTTGATATTCGTATAACACTTGTCCAATCAGGCTGGCTGAGGCACCAAAGGCAATAAAAACAGCAGAAAACCCTGCAATAAACAAGAGAGAGTTCAGAATTATGACCGATTGAAATCGCACCCGTTCCTCCACGTTGGCAAGATTTTCTACGGACAAGCCGGTGATGTATGACAGATACGAGGGAACGAGCGGCAACACACACGGAGAGATAAAGGACAAAAGCCCAGCCGTAAAGGCAGCAAACAAGGAGATTTGACTAATAGCATCCATGATTACATCATTTGAGATGGCTGGTGGAACGGCTCTCGGAGTAACTCGGTAATCCCCTGGCGGGCCTCCGGACTATTCCAATCTCGGGCTCCAAATACCCGTTGTCTGATGACCCCTTTGCGGTCAATAGCATACGTCATGGGGAGCGTACGGGCACCATAGGTCAACCCCACTTGATAATCCAAATCATGCAAGATAGGAAAACTCAAGCCCAGAGCTTCTTGGAATGGCCGCGTCACCGCGGCTCCTTGTTGATCAACCGAGACCGCCAGGATTTCCAACCCCTTGGGCTTTAGACTTCGATAGACGGCTTCCATTGCTGGCATTTCAACCCGACAGGGGCCACACCAAGTCGCCCAGAAATTTAAGAGCACCACCTGACCATGATAATCTGAAAGGGAAACCGGCCTCCCGCTCAAATCCAACAGACGAAATGACGGCGCCTGAGAGCCGATAGAAGGACGTCCTCGAAAAGCAACCGAATAGGAGGATTCTGAGGTCGAGCCCGGACCTTCGGAATATCCGGAATCACACCCTAGGACCCCAGATAGAAGACCCATACTCACCAAGGCTAAGACTGGTTTCCATTTCATAACCATACATTTTACCAGAATTTCAGAAAAGAAAAGGGAAGCGCCCTGAAGAGAAATCCAGAAAAAGAAGAGCATCCATTACCCTGATGGAAGTACTTCAGGTCAGCCTAGCCTATCATAAGATCCTACAAACTTTATCGTCAACGAGGCCCCCGTTATTAAGCAAAAAACCACCCCAACCTCATATTTTCAAACAACTTTCTAGACAACTTCCCGCACTTTCCGTAGACTACGACACCAACCTCCCCACGTCTATCACCAACACATGAATGCTATTCAGGTTAACGGTCTTTCGAAAGCCTACGGCTTTTATCGCATCTTTGAAGATTTATCCTTTGTCATTGATCCAGGAGAATGCTTCGCCTTGTTTGGACCAAACGGGGCGGGGAAGACTACCCTTCTCAAAATTTTGGCCACACTCCAAGCACCCTCTAGTGGACAGTTTACCATTTTTGGGCAAGATGGGGTGGCACACAAAGATGCCGTTCGAGCCACCCTTCTCATGATTGCCCATGGCTCCCATTTATACGATGAACTGAGCGCTTCCGAAAATCTTCAATTTGCCTTAGCCCTACGTGGGCACTCCCCAGACCTGGCCCAGATGAAACGAGCTCTGGATCAAGTCGGGATCGGAGCATTTGGGAATTTGAAAATCCGCCAGTTTTCTGCAGGCATGAAAAAGCGCCTTGCCCTGGCCAAAGTCCTCATCGCCCAACCCAAGCTCCTCCTCCTTGATGAACCGTATAACGCCCTGGATGAAGCGGGCGTCAGCATGACCAACCAACTCATTCGTGACACAGTAGCCCGAGAGGGAACCGTGTTCATGACCACGCATGACCGCGACAAAGCTGCCCACGTTGCCACGCGTGGCGGCATCCTCCAAGGCGGACACCTCCAACTCATCTCGTCGGAGCACTTCAAGCCAGATGCCCTTTCTTAAAACAATTCATTGGGTCGTGTGGAAAGACCTCATCAGCGAATGGCGCACACGGGAAACGTTGTCGTCAATGTTGTTCTTTGCCCTCATTGTGATATTGGTCTTCAGTTTTAGCTTTTCCATGGACCAAGACGCGGCCCGCCAACTCATCGCTGGCATTATTTGGGTAGCCTTTACCTTCACCGGCATTATTGGCTTGGGGAAATCCTTCACCTCGGAATTACAAAACGATTGTTTGGAGTCCTTACAAATGAGTCCCGTTCCCAAGGGAGCCATTTACCTAGGAAAAGTGACCGCCAATTTCTTGTTTATGTTCACCGTTGAAATCGTGCTATTCCCCTTGTTTGTCTTGTTCTTCAACCTGGATGTTGTTGAAGGCATCGGAACCCTTTTACTTATATTTATTCTAGCCACATTGGGTTTAGCAGCAGTCGGCACACTCTTTTCCGCGTTAACCGTACAAATACGAGCCCGGGAAGTCATGCTCCCGGTCTTGCTCCTGCCCCTCGCCGTTCCCGTGATTATTGCTGCGGTAGAAGCCACCCGAGGCACCTTAAATGCAGACCCCTATTCGTTCTATTCCCAATGGATCCACCTGTTAGCCATTTTTGACATCATTTTCACCGTCGTTTCCTTCTGGCTCTTTGAATTCATTTTCGATTCCTAAGTATCAGAGCCACCCCTGGCTAGCCACCTTGAAGTTGAGGTCCTATGGCAATCATCTGATCTTGGGCTGAGGTTGGGCATTACACTGCAGAAGTGGGCTAAACACTACCGAGCACAGGACAGGGTTCCAATCGCCAGTCGGTAAGTAGAAACGAGTTTAAGCGTTCATTCAACGGAGACCATTTTCTGAAAGGGACCGAATTATTGTGAAAATGGCAAAGTAGATAGTCCGGCGGATAGAGCGTCCTGGAAGGGGCCGCCCACTGACAACATTCATCTATCCCATTTTCTAGTTCCTTTAATTGCAGTGCGATCCGCTTCCACTTCCACCCGGACAGTTCAGCAACCAAATGGTACTGTTACGGGTCTATGGGACAGCAGTAAGGTTGGCTACACTTCCTCTACGTTGGATGTGCTGAATATTCTTTCAGCGCGGCGGCTCCTAGATTCATCACGAACAATAGACTTGCCCCCCCTATAATATTTTCTCTTTTTTCTACTGATCGACCCCTAATCTGATCTAGAATTAAGGGCTTCTGTTGTAAACATAAATTCATGGGGCCTTAGGGGTATTGGCCTAGTATTTCCTGGGAGGGTTCCTTCCTCTTTTTCCTCATATTAAAGTATCCTAGTCCCAGCCCCAAAAAGCCTTTGGAATAGACTGCTGCGGTTCCCTAGTAAATATTGGTCTGAAATTCGGTGAAAAGGGAATGGTAGGGTAACCCCAAGCCAGAAAATATGGAAAGTTTTTTTAGAGAAGGATAAGTCTTTCTTGACAAAACAAGGGAATTTTCAAAAAAACAACGATTTTTGCTGGGTTGAACACATAAAAATCCAAGATTTTCTTTGAGGGTATTTACTTTGAACTCTCTCCCAAAAGGTTTCGACCCACATTAGGTAGCCCGATCATATTATTTCTCATTTTCCAAGGAGCCAACCATGATACGGAAAAATCCCCTCAAACACAGCTTGGTGGTAACCGGAGTTTTGTTCGGATTCCTGATATCTTCCATGGCCTATGGGGACAGAGTTCCGTGATTGTTCAAAATAACACCACCCATCCCTTGGTGTTAAAAACA
>JAZFZJ010000348.1:0-2130 GCA_036443915.1 Nitrospirales bacterium | reverse complement strand
ATAAATGCAGCGCGGTCTCGGCCAATTTCCTGCAAAAGATAATCAAATGAATCAACCCACTCCTGTGTTTCTTCCGGATCGTGATCTTGGCAGGAAAAGTCGGCGGGTTGCTTTTTTTCGATTTCCTTATTCATTTTTAAATTTTTAAACCGGGAGGAATCTCAAGAACCGCTATCGAAAATTATGCAACAGACCCTCTACACAAGAATATCAATCATAAGAGCTCCTGAGCCAAAGAATAACGCCCCTACTTTACTCCTCCCAGCTTAGGAGTCAAGCCCATCCAAAAAGGGAAAGGGATATGGTTTTTTGACAAGGATTGAAGCAAACAAAAAGCCCAACCCCGTGAGGAGTCAGGCTCTTTTGGAGAGAGGCTTGTACTCAGTTGGTGAGGATTAGCCCTTCACACTCTTCCGATACCGCCACAGTGGTGGTTCTGCTATCCCGGAGCCGAACAAGAGTGTTATGGCCGGTGCGGGGATGGGGTTGGTATCAGGAACAAAATGCACATGACCAATGTGCACCTTATCTTCGTTGGCCATCGCCACCCCGACGTATTCAATGCCACTCGTCTGAATGCTTCTTTAGGTATTGTCAACTTGACAAAAATTCCATCCTGAGCACACCATTCGCCTGAAGAGAATCCATTTATTTTTCAGGGATCAGGTTACCAGCTCCACGCGTAGACGGAGCCCAATTTGGTTTAAGTTGACAATACCTGAATTAGGGGTATAAGCCCCGGGATTGATGAGCCTGTGCCACTTCCCCAATCCCTGCTATCAAAGCAGCTGTTCGCAACGTGAGTTTTTTCTCTTCGGCCTGGTTAAGGATACGGTAAAACGCTGAGGTAATGATGTCTCGTAGTCGGTGGTGAATGTCCGATTCTCGCCATGAAAACCGCTGGGCATCCTGAACCCATTCAAAATAGGATACGATAACACCTCCAGCATTGGCCAGAATATCTGGAACCGTAAAAATTCCTCGTTCCCGCAAAATTACATCTGCTTCAAGCGTGGTGGGGCCATTGGCGGCCTCGATAAGAAACCGGCATTGAAGACGGGAAGCGTTGTTCTCGGTAATTTGTTCTGACAAGGCAGCAGGAATGAGGACCTGGCAAGGCAAAGTTAACACATCTCCATGAAAAATGGGCTCACCAAATTTGGTGAGGAAAGACACAGGGACTTTTTCAGCGGTAAGTTGTGAGAGAATGCCTGGTATGTCCAACCCTTTTTGATTATACAGCCCTCCCCCTTTATCGCAAATAGCGAGTATTTTCGCCCCTTCCTGGTGTAGAATCCGTGCGGTATGGCTTCCCACGTTCCCAAAGCCTTGAATGACGATGGTTGTGTCGGAAACTGGTAGATGGAAATGTCGCAAGGTTTCTAATGTTATATCCACAACACCTCTGCCAGTCGCTTCTTCTCGACCAAAACTTCCCCCAATGGAAATGGGTTTTCCCGTCACGACCCCTCGAACAGAAAACCCAACCTGTTGACTGTACGTATCCATGATCCAGGCCATGACTTGCTGGGTTGTTCCGCTATCGGGGGCTGGAATATCTTTATCGGGACCTAGTAAGGGGAAGATCTCCGCAGTATATCGTCTGGTGAGCCGTTCCAATTCTCCTAAAGAAAGTAGTTCCGGGTTCACAGCGACGCCACCTTTTGCCCCTCCAAAGGGCAAACCAGCCAGAGCCGTTTTCCAGGTCATCCCCATGGCCAAGGCACTGACTTCACCCAGGCTCACGTCCGGGTGAAAACGAATGCCTCCCTTTGTCGGACCGCGGGCCAGGTCATGATGGACCCGATAGCCACGAAAGACTTGAACGTTTCCATCATCCATACGGACAGGAATGCTAACGCAAAGTGCCCGTTGGGGGGTCTTTAAGCGCTCAAGGAGATTGGGGCTTAAACCCATATGGTGGGCAGCCTGGTCAAATTGGTCGACAGCCAAACGAAAGGTGGGATGATCGAATTCTGGGGGTATTTCAAAGGCCATATCAGCTCGAGGGGGAGGGAGAAATTCCTCTTTTCAATTATTTAGCTATTTCCATACTTAAGAGAACACAGTGCGATGAAAAGTCGGATGGTCTGTTAATTTTGAAATAATTATAACTAAATTTCTATGCCC
>JAZFZJ010000347.1:0-2104 GCA_036443915.1 Nitrospirales bacterium | reverse complement strand
AGAAATGCCTCTGCTTTGATTGTTTCGACTAATTCTTTCCTATTAATGATCCATCCCCAACTTTAGAGGAAAATATTGATTAGACTGTTATCTAAAATATTATCGTTCAAAGGATAACCGATGTGTAGAAATTAATAGATTTTATATTTATAAAACACCCCCATGAATGTCCGCTTTTGGCTGCGGATTCAACTGGTCAACGCAACACAAGCACTAAATCTTTCTGCCGGCGTTTCAAATTCCAATGTCTCCCGTGGTCGCTCATTAAGCTGGCGAGCCACTCTGTTTAGTTCTGCTTGTGTGTGTACCGACAGGTCTGTTCGCTTGGGAAAATACTGCCGAAGCAAACCATTCGTATTCTCATTGGACCCTCGCTGCCAAGGGCTTTGAGGATCACAGAAATATACATCAATGTCCGTAGCCAAAGTAAACTTTTGGTGATCAGCCATTTCTTTGCCACGATCCCAGGTTAATGACTTATATAATTCCCTTGGCAATTTTCTCGCGTGCTTAATGAGGGCCGAGATAACCGTTTCGGTGTCTCGACTATTCACCTTCATCAGCATCACATACCGGGAGTGACGCTCTACCAGTGTTGCTATGTAACTATTATTCGAGCCACAGATCAAATCACCTTCCCAATGGCCTGGCACAGCACGGTCCTCCACTGAGGCCGGTCGCTTGCGAATTGATACTGTATTCGTAATTTTACCAAGGCCATCTTGCTTCAGGCTTGAGTGCTTGGATCGTCGGATCGTCCGCTTTGAACGTAGGTGCTGCATCAGCTCCTTCTTAAGCACACCGCGGGCTTGAACGAATAAACTGCGATAGATGGTTTCGTGTGACACGTGGATCAACTCATCCTCTGGGTAGGTGCGTTTTAACCAACCCGCAATTTGCTTGGGAGACCAATTCAATTTGAGCTTGGTAACTATCTTCCGGCGCAAAGGCGGATGCCCAGATAACTTACAACGCTTTGGGCGTCGGGCTCTATCCCAGGCATTCTTATCAGCCTGAGTTGCTCGATAGTGATCATAACCGCCATTGCGGCCAATTTCTCGACTGATTGTTGAGGCGGAGCGGCCAAGGGTATCTGCAATGCGTCTTATTGATTGACCGGCTACTATCCCTCTGGAAATCTCTTCACGTTCTGAAAGTGTTAGGGACAATCTGGAGCGCCGTCTTGTTGGTGGTCGAATGCCTCCACTAGGCGCTAACTGACCATAGATCGAAGATGACGGCCTATCAAATGCCCTGCCAATTGCATTGAGGGATTCTCCTCGTTGCCAGCGAGCCCACATTTCTGCCTTCTGTTGTGAAGTATATTTTATTCGCGTTCTGTAATTCATGTTCAACACTCCATCTTTTTTGCTATAAGATTAAAGTGTTGCGTCGATCAGTTGAAGCCACCACCCAAAGCGGACGCTCGCCAAATCACCTAATTTCATGGCTATTCATTATCTATAGGTATCTGGATTTCTCTCCCTGAATGAGTGGTCGTTGATGTTCGATGGTCTCCAATAGAAACTCACGACACACTCTCACTCTTGCGCTATCGCGCAAATCGACATGGCTTAGAATCCACACGCCCCAGTCGGATGGTTTGAGCAGGACATCCAGACGGCGAAGGCCAGCGGAAGAGTCACCGATGAAACAGGGCAATCTGGATAGCCCAATGTGGTTTCTGGTGGCCGCGACCATAGAGGTGACATCGTCGATCCGTAAAACAGTCTGTGCGTTTGGAAAGATTTCCGTAACCCACGGTGGCTGTTCGGTTTCACCTTCAAAGAGGATGACATCCGGATCCGAAAGGTCTCGCAATGTCCGCGTCGTTCCGTAAATACCATGTTGTAGTCGCATGACTTCACGCCCGACCAGATAATCTGGTGGCTTTGCGGTCAAACGCACTGCAATATCAGCTTCGCGAGCGGCAAGATCGACCAGTCCTGTTGTAGTAAGTAATTGCAAGTCGATGTGTGGGTATGCTTCCCTGAAAACCCGTAACTTTGGCAAAATCAAGCGATCAGCAACTTCATTCCCTACTGTTAATTTCAGCGGGCCCCTGAGCTCAGCGTCCCGACCAAACGCCTCTCTATCTACTGCC
>JAZFZJ010000346.1:0-8331 GCA_036443915.1 Nitrospirales bacterium | reverse complement strand
TTGCATAATCTCATACGTACTTTTATCTTTCAGCAATCCGTCCTGATGAATCCCAGAAGTATGGGCAAAGGCATTCACCCCAACAATGGCCTTGTTAGGTTGCACGACCATTCCAGTGATATTACTCACCAGACGGCTAGATTTCGAAATTTCCTCCGTTTGGATCTGGGTATCGGCCTGATAAAAGTCTGTTCGCGTGCGCAGCCCCATGGCGACTTCCTCCAGGGATGCATTGCCGGCCCGTTCTCCAATTCCATTCACCGTACATTCCACTTGTCCAGCCCCAGCGTGAATGGCGGACATGGAATTCGCCACAGCCAATCCTAAATCATTGTGGCAATGGACCGAGATGATGACCGTATCAATGCCTGAAACCCGCTCCTTCAAGGTCCGAATAATCTCCCCAAACTCCTGAGGCGTGGTGTAGCCCACGGTATCTGGAATATTGACAGTGCCGGCTCCGGCTTCGATGACCGCCTCCACAACCTCACACAAGTACGAGAGATCTGAACGGGTGGCATCCATGGGGGAATACTCCACATCCTGAACATAACTTCGAGCATGGCGAACCATCTCCACCGCTCGCACTAAGGCTTCTTCACGGGTCATCCGGAATTGATGTTTCAGATGGATATCCGAAGAAGACAAAAACGTATGGATGCGACACTTGGGCGCCCCCTTAAGAGCCTCCCAGGCCCGATCAATATCTTCCGGTTTGGCACGAGCCAAACTGCAAATGACCGGACCTTCCACTTCTTGGGCAATACGATGAATGGCTTCAAAATCACCTGGGGAACTAAAGGCAAATCCGGCTTCAATAATATCCACTCGTAACCGTGCCAGTTGTTT
This sequence comes from Nitrospirales bacterium, assembly GCA_036443915.1. Classification (GTDB taxonomy): domain Bacteria; phylum Nitrospirota; class Nitrospiria; order Nitrospirales; family UBA8639; genus Nitrospira_E. Next base: position 7,482 of record JAZFZJ010000346.1, on the reverse strand, counting down.
CGCGACAAGGATTTTCTCTTCAATATTCATGCTGGCGCCAGGAGACTGCTCCCCATCTCGCAACGTGGTGTCAAAAATCCGAATCATTCGTGTCATGACCGGTCACCTCCGCGTGGTAGTCTCATCCTTCGGCCCATTCTGTTAGAACGCTGGTCAATCATTTAAAAAATTCATCTGGAGTAATTTTGGTCTCTGAATTTTTCTTCATCAATTTCCACCCAAATTTCCATCCTTGTTCAACCACCCCCGAAAGCGCATACACGGCAAAGACCACAAACAACATCGCCTGCGGATAGGCCAAAACGGCCATAAGAATGAGGACGGCATAGACCAAATAATTAAAGTGGTGGTGTTCCTGTGTTTTGAGTTCCTTCAAACTTCGATATCGGAACGTACTCACCATAAGAAACGCCAACGACAACGTTAACACGATTCCCAGAATGGGCTTGATACGCTCTCCTAAGGGCAGAGCATACTGATCAAAAATGACCAAGGTGGCAATCACCCCGGCGGCTCCGGGAATGGGAAGACCGGTAAAGGGCTTACCCTCTTTGTTGTTTGTCGCCAACACATTATGTCTGGCTAAGCGAAGGGCCCCACAAGCCACAAAGGCGAACATCACCGCTGCTCCTAACATTTTGGGAGTACTGAGGGCCCAGACATAGACTAATAAGCCCGGCGCCACCCCAAACGACACCACATCAGCCAACGAATCATATTGCAACCCAAAATCACTGGTGCTTTTCATCAAACGCGCCGAGGTTCCATCCAACACATCAAAGACAATCGCGACGAGGATGGCGATCGCCGCGGCCTCGAAATTCCCTCCAAACACAAAGAGGATCGAGGCTAACCCACTAAACAAATTCCCCGTCGTTAGGAGATTGGGGATGAGATAGACCACCCGTCGTTTTCTGGGTTGTTTCATGAAATGTCCGCGCATGGCAATTCCGCTAGAATAGATGATCCACCCTTCACCTTGTCCCCGATATCCACTCGAATGGTACTCTGGTGCGGAAGATACACATCCATCCGAGATCCAAATCGAATGAGCCCAAACCGTTCGCCTTTGGCAACTTGTTCTCCCGGCACCACCCACGAGACGATTCGCCTCGCAAGCAAACCCGCAATTTGCACACAAAGAATCCTGGCTCCATCCGATCGCCGAAGCATCAAGGCATTTTGTTCATTCCCTGTTGAGGCCCCTGGCAGGTTGGCTCTCATAAATTGTCCCGGATGATACACCATATCCTGCAAGACCCCACTCACCGGCATTCGATTAATATGGACATCAAAGACATTTAAAAAAATACTGATTCGGATACTCGGTTCTTTGAGATATCGCTGTTCAAATTCCCGTTCGACGGCCACCACCGTTCCATCACCCGGTGAGACAATCAGGCTATCTCCTTGGGGAATGGTGCGGGAAGGATTTCTGAAAAACCAGGTGGTAAAGAGGGTGCCCGACCCCACCAAACAGGTGAGCCACGTCCAGCCCATCATAAATCCACCAAAGGTCAGGAGCCCCCCGAATAGAATAAACGGAAGGCCTTCCTTGGCAACAGGGATCCTTTTCGCTTGATCAGCCATGGATGTCTGGCCTCAAGTTCGGAAATATCCCATCAATTTTTCTGTTTATCCACTAATTGGTCTTTTTGCAACCAAGGCATCATCCCACGTAATCGCGCCCCAACTTCCTCAATCGGGTGCTCCGCTCCCTTTTTTAACAGGGCATTATACACGGGGCGGTTGGCTTGATTTTCCAAGACCCATTCTCTCGCGAATCGACCACTTTGAATGTCCCCTAAAATCCGTTTCATGGCCCGTTTCGTTTCGCTCGTCACCACACGTGGCCCGCGCGTAACATCTCCATATTTAGCCGTCGTACTGATGGAATAGCGCATGTTGGCAATGCCACCTTGATAAATCAGATCCACAATCAGCTTCACTTCATGCAAACATTCAAAATAGGCCATCTCCGGGGAATAACCAGCTTCGACCAAGGTTTCAAACCCAGCCTGGATTAAGGAAGTCAGCCCTCCACAGAGAACGGCCTGTTCTCCAAACAGATCGGTTTCCGTTTCTTCCCGAAAAGACGTCTCAATCACCCCGGCTCTGGCTCCGCCAATGGCACTGGCATAGGCCAAGCCTACCTGGGCGGTATTGCCACTCGGATCCTGATGAACCGCGAGCAAACAGGGGACCCCGGTCCCTTTGACATATTCTGACCGGACGAGATGACCAGGACCTTTGGGAGCCACCATAAACACATTCACATGACTATCCGGCTGGATTTGGCCAAAGTGGATATTAAATCCATGGCCAAAGGCCAAATACGCCCCCCGTTTCAGATACGGTCCAATATCGTTATTGAAGATGGCAGCTTGCCGTTCATCGGGTGCTAAAATCATCACGACATCCGCACCTTTCACGGCATCGGCGGTCGGCATCACTTTCAACCCAGCCGCCTCGGCTTTGTTCCAAGAAGCGCCTTCCCGACAACCCACCGTCACTTGAACACCGCTATCACGCAGATTCAAGGCATGCGCATGGCCCTGGCTCCCAAACCCCACGACCACCACGTTTTTCTTGGCCAAACGTTGGCGATCCACGTCGTTTTCATAAAGAATCTTCATAATTCACTCCTCTAGGGAAATTGAGATAAATGGTGGTTTTTCTGTTCCGTCTCCGAGTAAGGACGGACCAAACCATGTATCAAGACAGTTTAGGTCAGTCTGATTAATTCGCTTTCGCAAGCGGTCGGGATTGGGGTTGCGCGGGGCGTGTGGGTTCCCGTCCGATGGCAATCCGGCCGGTCCGAACTAACTCTTTGATGCCAAGAGGCTGTAGTAATTGAATGATAGCTTGAACCTTCCTCACATCCCCCGTGACTTCGATGGTGTAGCTGGTCGGAGAGGAATCCAGAACACTCGCTCTGAAAATATCCGCAATACGCAAAGCTTCCGCTCGATCTTCAGGACGGGTATGGACCTTAATCAAGGCAGTTTCTCGTTCAACAAATTCGTTTTCACTAATATCCACAACCTTGATGACATCAATGACTTTATTTAACTGCTTCATGATCTGTTCAATAATGCGATCATCCCCAATGGTGACAAGGGTCATCATCGAAATGGAAGGATCTAAAGTTGGAGCGACAGAGAGGCTTTCAATATTGAACCCCCGTCCACTGAACAACCCAGCCACACGAGACAAGGCCCCGAATTTATTTTCTATCGTCAATGAAATGATATGTTCCATACGACCGTGTATCGTCTACTCTTACGCCGTTAACACCGAATCAGGATCTCCTGAAGAACGAGCTTTATGAGTTGATTGGGGTTTATCCAACTCGGGAGGATCCTCCAAGAGCATCTCATGGTTGCTCCCCCCAGCCGGAATCATGGGATAACAATTTTCATATTGATACACCGGGACATCAATAACCACCGGACGATTAATAGACAAGGCTTCCTGAACGCCCGCATCAACATCTCCCACCTTGTCAATGCGCACGCCGGCTGCGCCATACGCTTCAGCCAATTTGACAAAATCCGGCACCGTATTCAAGTAACTCGATGCATACCGTCCTTCATAAAACAAATCTTGCCATTGACGAACCATCCCATGGAACCGATTATTAATCACGAAGACCTTCACCGGCAATTTTTCAACCACCGCCGTCGCCAGTTCTTGAGTATTCATTTGAAAGCTCCCATCCCCAGCAATACAGAGAACCAAACGATTGGGGAACGCCGCTTGTGCCCCCATGGCCGCGGGAAACCCAAACCCCATCGTTCCCAACCCACCGGAGGTTAACCACGACCGTGGACTTTTCAGTTTAAAGTACTGAGCTGCCCACATCTGATGTTGGCCCACATCCGTGGACACGAGGGGATCGCGATCAGCCGTGAGTTGGTAAACTCGATCAATGAGGTACTGGGGTTTAATTTGTCCGTCGGGATCTTGGACATAGGCCAGGGGATGCGCCTGTTGCCAGGCCGCAAGCTGATCCCACCAGGGTTTACGTTGTTCCTTTTGATCCCCATTAACCGTGGCCCGTAGAATATTAATGAGTTCGGTCAACACGCGCTTACAATCTCCGACAATAGGAATATCCACATGAATATTTTTCCGAATAGACGTCGGATCAATATCAATATGAATGATCTTCGCCGAGGGACAAAACTCCGAAACTTTGCCCGTCACCCGATCGTCAAACCGTGCTCCCACGGCAATCACCAGGTCCGAGTAATGCATCGCCATATTGGCCGCATACGTCCCATGCATGCCCAACATACCGAGCGACAAGGGATGATCCCCCGGGAAAGCCCCTAAGGCCATCAACGTCATATCAACGGGAACATGGGTCAATTCTGCCAGCTCTTTGACCTCTGCAGAAGCGCCAGATAACAACACCCCACCGCCGATATACAAAATCGGCCGCTTAGCTTTCATAATCGCATCAGCCGCTTGCTTGATCTTCCACTTACTTCCATCATACGTGGGGTTATAGCCACGAATCGAAACGGATTGAGGATAGTGAAATTCCCCTTTATCCATGGAAATATCTTTCGGAATATCCACCAACACCGGACCAGGGCGACCCGTGTTGGCAATGTAAAACGCCTCTTTAATCGTCTGGGCCAAATCATTGACATCCTTGACCAAAAAATTATATTTCGTACAGGGTCGGCTGAGACCAATATTGTCGGCCTCTTGAAACGCATCATTGCCAATCAACGCAGTGGGGACCTGGCCTGAAAAGACAACAATCGGCACCGAATCCATATACGCATCAGCCAGAGCCGTGATAACATTCGTCATGCCGGGGCCAGACGTAATTAACGCCACACCAACCTTGCCGGTGGCTTTGGCAGCGCCAACAGCCATAAACCCCGCACCTTGTTCATGACGGGTCAGAATCACCCGAATATCGCTTTGCTGATGCAACACATCAAAGATCTTGAGCACCACCCCACCCGGTAAGGCAAAAATGGTTTTCACACCTTCACGTTTTAACGATTCAAGGAAAATTTCTGCACCAGTCAGCTTCATGACACTCACCCTTTGGTTATTAAATTGTTGGAGTAACCTACCCTACTACCCATCGCCTTCAGAGGCCCTCATGTGGCAACCCTCTCTACAGAAACAACTCTCGTTAATTTAAAGGGATTTCCCCGCAATTATGGAATAAATACGTAATGGTAATCCTTCGCGTTTTTTTAAGTCAACAGACATTGTAGCAGGGTTTGAGGAATTACGAAACACAAGAAATCGACAGCGGCCCACCAGCCCTGATTGGGCCCAGCAACGCATCCCATGTGGAAGACAGAACTTCAAGCCATCATCGACCAACACCTTTTGCGGGAATTATCCGTCATTGACTCCCCTGCCAGCCCGATAGTAGACCGCGAAGGGCAGAAAACCCTTCTGATGGCCTCCAATAATTATTTAGGACTCGCTGATCACCCTAGTCTGAAACATGCCGCCCAGGCGGCCATCCAAAAATTTGGCGTAGGCGCAGGGGCTTCTCGATTACTTTCGGGCAGCCAGACTCCTCATCACGACTTAGAGCTGGCTCTGGCACAATTCACAGGCACGGAAGCCGCCCTCACCTTTTCTTCGGGATATGCCACCAACCTGGGGGTGATTCCCTGCCTCGCCAAAGCCAACGGGCTCATCTTGGCCGATCGTTTATGCCATGCCAGTCTCCTCGATGGCTGCCGTCTCAGTCGAGCCACCCTTCGGATCTTCCATCACAATGATCTCAAGCACCTGCAACAACTATTAGCCAAACGTCCAGCTAACCGACCGACCCTGATCATCACCGAAGGCGTCTTCAGTATGGATGGCGATCTGGCCCCCCTCCCAGACTTAGTCCGCTTGGCTGAACAATACCACGCCACCCTGCTCATGGATGATGCGCATGGCACAGGAGTCATGGGGCCCACGGGAAAGGGAACCATCGAACATTTTGGCCTGGACCCAGGTCACATCCTTCACATGGGGACCCTCAGCAAAGCCCTCGGAACCAGCGGGGGATTTCTCGCAGGCTCACAAGACTGCATCACCTACCTGATCAACACCGCACGATCCTTTATCTATTCCACTGCTCCCCCACCGGCCATGGCCGCCGCCGCCCAGACGGCCCTCGAAATGATACAACAAGAACCTGAACGGCGAGCCAGGCTTTGGAAAAATCGGGAGCAGATGCACACAGGGTTGACAGCCATGGGGTATCAACTTACCCCCACACAAAGCCCCATCCTTCCCATACTCCTCAACGATCCTCAACTCGCAGTCGACATGAGCCAGCGCTTACAACAACAAGGCGTCTACATTCCGGCCATCCGACCTCCCACCGTACCCAAAGGCACGAGTCGCCTCCGTGTCACCGTCACTGCAGACCATTCGCTTGAACAATTAAACTTCGCCCTCAAGGCCCTTCAACGTGTAGGCACATCCCTCAAGATCCTCTAAGCCCGTTTTCTTCTTCTCAATCCATCAGCTTCTTCAATTCAAAACCAATCAACCCAATTTAGCAGGAGAGCGGGACAAATCATCGTAGGTGCGGGTGAGAAGTTGTCCCTTCGGGTCGGTCGTGGTTTTCAGATTATCGCGGATGTCGTAGGTGAACGTCGTCGTAAACGTCCCCCCATGAGCAATCCGCGTGGTTTGTCGATTCAGGAAGTCATACTCAAACGTGCTCACTTTCCCTCGCGCATCGGTAAACGTTTGGACATTGGCTTCCACGTCACAGGTGAACTGTTGTGCGCCATTGAGGGCATTCGCGATCTTCGTGCGTTGATTCACCACCTCATATTCACAGAAAAAGGTTCCTGACACCTATTTTGACACCTATTTCGGGTGCCTTTATTTTGCAATGCTGAGAGGTGGCAGGGCCACGTTATTATCTGAAGAATTTACCCCCCGCCCCCGTCATTTTTCTCGGCTAAAAAAGGGACCCATTCAAGAAATTTCACTCCCAGTTTTACTCTCAGTTCACTCCCGGTTTTGGGCCCAGTTCTGAATCTATCGTAATCGCACTCTGTCACAATTGGAAGAAGGGAAGCCCTTGTGTTGATAGGGGTATTGTCGCACTCTATGGCACTCTGGTCTTACCCCGAAATTGTGGACACATCTGAAAGGCGCGAAAATGCGCGAGGAGGTGTGTTATGCCACAACGAAGACGTTACACGAAACAATTCAAAGAAGAAGCTATCCGGTTATCCAGCCAGGAAGGGGTGAGGCTGACCCAGATTGCCCAGGATCTGGGAATTGATGCAGGACTGCTCCGGCGATGGTGCAAGGATGCCGAAACACTTGGTCCCAAGGCTTTCCGGGGCAAAGGTTATGCGCATGACGAAGAAGTTGCCAAGTTGAAACGGGAATTAGGCCGGGTCAAGCGAGAACGGGATTTTTTACGCGATGCGGCGGCGTACTTTGCCAAGGAATCGAAACGCGGTTTCAGTGCATAGC
>JAZFZJ010000345.1:0-17934 GCA_036443915.1 Nitrospirales bacterium | reverse complement strand
CAAGCTTAGTAAGTTTTGGATTAATTATGCGCCAAGCACGATTCAGTTTCGTTGGGGACACCCCTCCAATGAGGCCTTTCGCATCCTGACCACCCAGTAGCATTGGAGCCATGTAGAGTCTCACCTGGTTAATGAAGCCCTGTTGAAGTGCCGCACCATTCAACCTGCTCCCTCCTTCCAACAGTACTGAAGACAGCCCTTCTTTGCCCAACCGTGTCAAACAGGATTTCAGGGATACCTTTCCCGCTTGTCGAGGAAGGACCCACACTGAAACACCTCGATCTCGCAGTTGCTGAATTTTTTTTGGCGGTGCCTGTGCGGTCGTACACACCATGGTTGGCTGCTCAACAACATCTTGTAGAACCTTGGCGGTTAGGGAAATTCGCAATCGGCTATCCAATACTATTCTCAGCGGCTGCCGGCCAACCCGCCGATTGACGGTTGGGCTGATTCTTCGGGCGGATAACTCAGGATTATCTGCCTGCACGGTCCCGATCCCCACCATCACCGCATCAACCTGGTTTCTCAGACGGTGAACATCCTGACGGGCCTTGACCCCGGTGATCCACTGAGACTCTCCAGTAGTCGTGGCGATTTTTCCATCCAATGTCATCGCCCCCTTGAGTATGACAAAGGGCCGCCCCGTGCTCATCCAATACACATACATCTCATTGAGTTGTGTCGCTTCCTTTTCCAATACCCCAACGGACACTTCAAGCTGAGCCCGTTTGAGTGCCTGAATTCCACGTCCCTTCACTTGGGGATTGGGATCGATCATTGCCACGCACACCCGTTTTACTCCAGATTGTATCAGCAAGGGCACACAAGGCGGCGTTCGTTTGTTGGTATGACAACAGGGCTCCAAGGTGACATACAGCACCCCACCCCTTGCGCGTGGACCCGCCCGATGCAGAGCGACAATTTCCGCATGAGGCTCTCCGGCCCGACGATGATAGGCTTCGCTCACGATTTTTCCATGATTGACAATCATCGCGCCGACCATGGGATTCGGACTGGCTGTGCCTCTTCCCTTGGCTGCCAGGAAGAGAGCCCGTTTCATGTAGGTAGAATCAGATAGGACGGTGGTCACCGTCTTTTAGAGAAAGGTTGCGATTGCTTGCGAGTTGCCAATTTCGCGGCCGATTTCTTTGCGATAGTTTTTTTCTTAGATGGGGATTTAGGGGAGGCGGCCTTCTTGGTTATCGCCTTTTTCTTGGCAACGGTCTTTTTTGTTGAGGCATTTGGCTTTTTCCTAGAAACGGTGCGAGACGCACGCTGTGTCTCTTGCTGTTCCAGCACCGTCACGGCGGCTTGGGCTGCGGCAAGTCTGGCAATGGGGACACGATAGGGTGAACAGCTGACATAATCGAGCCCCAATTCATGACAAAATGCCACCGAGCTCGGCTCACCCCCGTGCTCACCACAGATACCTAACTTTATATCAGGCCGGGTTTTCCGCCCTTCCTGAATTCCCCATTTCATCATCGCCCCCACACCTTCTTGGTCTAACACAGCAAATGGGTCAGCCTCTAAAATGTTGGTCGCTTTCTTGTTTATTGTCGCCTTACACATTCGGCACACCATTTTTTTCCAATCCACATTCGTCCGTTGACAGACAGGACAGCGATCTTGGCGGTCTAAATAAAAGCCAATAAATGGTCCCGCATCATCACGGGAAAACCCAAACATGGTTTGGGTGAGATCGTTGGTTCCAAAGGAAAAGAACTCTGCATCTTCGGCAATACGCCCAGCCGTGATCGCAGCTCGGGGCAACTCAATCATCGTTCCAATCAAATAATTTAACTTCATCCCATATTGTGCCATGGTTTGTTGGGCCACTTCTTGAATTAGTTCCTTTTGCGCTTTCATCTCTGAAGCCATTCCGACCAACGGAATCATGATCTCGGGCACGATCTTCTTGCCTTCTCTGGCTACCTCACAAGCCGCTTCAAAAATAGCTTGGACTTGCATGCGGGTAATCTCAGGCATGGTAATTCCTAAGCGACATCCTCGCAAACCCAACATGGGATTGAACTCATGTAACTCTTCAACTCGATTCAAGATTCGCTGTTTCTCTTTGATGAGTTGGGGATCCCCATTGGTGACCTCGAGTTTGGCCAATTCCACCAATAAGTGTTCCCGTTTAGGTAAAAACTCATGAAGTGGCGGATCCAGTAAACGGATAGTGACAGGAAATCCCTTCATTTCCCGATACAGCCCAATGAAGTCCTGCCGCTGAAGGGGCAAGAGTTGCTCAAGATATAATTCTCGCTCTTCGCGAGAAGAGGCCAAGATCATTTGTTGCATGATGGAAACTCGATCCTCAGCAAAAAACATATGCTCCGTCCGGCACAGACCGATCCCCTCTGCTCCAAAGCCCCTTGCAATTTGAGCTTGGTCGGGCACATCCGCATTGGACCGTATCCGCAACACCCTAAAGACATCGGCCCACTTGAGTATTGTGGAAAAGTATTGGTATTTTTCAGATCGTTTCGGGTCCATCTTGCCCTGAATCACTTGAATGACTTCAGAATCCACAACAGGAATATCTCCTGCAAAAACTTTCCCCGTAAATCCATTTAAAGAAAGATAATCCCCCTCGGCTAGAATCATTGTACCAAAGCGTATCTTTCCTTCAGGTAACACATCTAAGGCATCACAACCGGCAATACAGACTTTCCCCATTTGACGCGCCACGACCGCTGCATGGGACGTCATGCCACCCTTTGCCGTTAGAAAACCTTCTGCCGCATGCATGCCATGAATATCGTCAGGACTGGTTTCATGACGAACTAAGATGGCCCGCTCCCCTTTAGCTTTGAGTTCCACGGCTCGGTCAGGGGTGAGAACGATACGACCGGCAGCCGCTCCCGGACCAGCGGGTAGGCCTTTTCCGACCGATTGAAATTTCCCTTCATCAGTCTCTTCAAAAATAGGGTAAAGATATTGCGAGAGTTGTTCTGGGGCTACCCGTTTGACGGCTTCTCTCCGGTCAATTAACCCCTGTCGAACCATCTCGACCGCAATCCGCACCGCTGCAATTCCGGTCCGTTTGCCAACCCGGGTTTGCAACATATACAACTTGCCCTCCTGGATCGTGAATTCCAGGTCCAACATATCGCGATAATGTTTTTCCAGAATGCGTTGCGTCTTAAGAAGGTCTTTATAGGCACCCGGCAAGGTTTCCTGTAACGCTGTTACGGGCAGCGGCGTCCGTATTCCTGCCACGACATCTTCTCCTTGAGCATTCAGCAAACATTCCCCGAAAAAGGTCGAGGCGCCAGTGGCTGGATTGCGAGTAAAGGCCACGCCCGTGCCACTCGTTTCACCCATATTCCCAAAGACCATGGATTGCACATTCACAGCCGTCCCCCATTCATCGGGAATATCATAGAGACGCCGGTACGTGACAGCCCGGTCCCCATACCAGGAGTCAAAGACCGCGTTGATGGCCATACGAAGTTGCCCAAAGGGATCTTGGGGAAATTCCTGGCTGGTTTCCACCTTCACCAATTCTAAATATTGCTCCACTAGCCGACCCAATGCTTGCTCAGAGAGATCGGTATCATGCGTTACGCCTTCAACCTTTTTCATATCGTCCAAGGTGTGTTCAAAGCGATCGCGGGACATGCCCATGACCACACTGCCAAACATGGTAATAAAGCGGCGGTAGGCATCCATCGCAAACCGTTGATTGTTAGTCTTTTTGGCTAAGCCTTGAACAGTTTGTTTATTGAGTCCAAGATTCAGCACCGTATCCATCATGCCCGGCATCGAGGCCCTTGCCCCAGATCGGACAGAGACCAGCAAGGGATGATCCGGATCTCCCAACCGCGCGTTCATGGTTTGTTCCACCCGACGCAGTCCATCTAGCGTTTGATCCCACATCCCTGCCGGATATCGTTTTTTGGAATGGAAATATTCAACACAGACGTCGGTGGTGATCGTGAATCCTGAGGGAACAGATATGTTCAAGTTGGTCATTTCAGCCAAGCCTGCCCCTTTTCCCCCCAGAAGATCTTTCATCGTCCCTGACCCTTCGGCTTTCCCGCCACCAAAGAAATAGACATATTTTTTGTGCCGCATTTCTTCGCTCTCCTTTTATCCGACCTGCAGATCCCTAAATGGGGATACGCTTGTCGAATAGGCAACATTGACGGCATCGAGGAACTCGAACATGAATATTCTCCATGGAGTTAAAGAACTGGTATCTTCGCTCCATTCCCTCAATAACGTCTGACATATGTTTGATGAAATAGGATGAAATAAGAAAAAGTAGTAGAAAATTTGTATCACAGGGGAATGAGACGCCTCGAAATTTAAGTAGAATGGTTATTCACAGCCCCTAGATGTCCTTGATATTTTGTGATCAATACACTTTTCATCCACATACCTGATAGCACGACAACTATGGCAAAAATCAGAAGCGCAATCAATCTATAATTTTCTTCCGATTGCCCCGAAAAGTGAAGATTTCCGTCGGCCCCCATGGCCAGAGCCTGTCCTGGGGGTAGGACATGCGTTTTCCCGGAGATATCCGAAAAGTCTATCCATTCGGTGCAGACTTTGACCAGCCCCTCTGCGCCTATCACCTTTGACCAAGCCACTCGGACACAATGGGCATTGGCAGAATCAAAAAGTTCCGGATTCGCAAGGGTTCTCTCCAAGTCCACCCCACTGACCCAGAGACCCAATAACAGGAGGGTATTACACCCAAGAATGAGCCCAATCGTCACGACATGGGTAAACCGTTGCACGCGTCGTCGATTGTCTGATTCTTCAAGAGGGTGCTGTTCACTGCTCATTCGGGTTTTTACCTCCCCCCGCCGGTCTAACACCATCCTAATTCTGATACTCTTACCAATTCTTAGCTACCAGCCACACCAGCCGATTGGATACTGGAAAAATCGGCAATTGTAAGGAACAGGCGGTCAATGGCCGTTAACAATGATAGTCTATTCCCCCGTGTCACGGGATCCGGATCGTTCACCAATACAGCCGCAAAAAAATCATCTATGGGCGATTTGAGTTCAAGCAAAGCTTGAAGGGCTTGGCCATAATTTTGCTTGTTTACGGAAAGGGTAACCGATTGTTGAGCCACATCCAATGCCTGAGACAGTCCCTCTTCCGATTTGTGCTGAAACAGTTCTGCTGATAAGTGAGTCCGGGACCACTGTTCTTTTTCGACGATTCGATGCACACGCTTAAATCCAATGATAAGGGGTTCAAAATCTGGTCGGATCATGATCGCTTGGAGGGCCTGCATTCGTGAAAGCAGATCCGCCAAATCACACATTTCAGGAGGTCGAACACGGGTCACAGCCTCCATGACATCCTCCTGTAATTCCAAGGTTTGTCTGGCATAAAACCGAAGCCGGTCAATGATGAAGCTGACCACGTCAGAACATATCTGAGGTGTGCCTTGAATAAGTCCTTGTCCCTCCAACAGCTGCATAACCTTATCAACCATTGAAACCATGTTCAGTCTTATGGGCGTTTCTGTCACGATGCGAACAAGTCCATAGGCTGCTCGACGTAATCCTAAGGGATCCGAGGATCCTGATGGAGCCATTCCTACTGCAAAAAATGCCACAATGGAATCACAACGATCCGCACAGGCCAAAAGCATGCCGGGAAGACTGGTGGGCAAATGATCTTCCGGAAAACGGGGGAGATATTGTTCCCCGATGGCCTTACACACTTCTGAAAGTTCGCCATCATGTTTGGCATAGTCTTCTCCCATAATCCCCTGCAAAGTGGGAAACTCCCCAACCATCCCGGTTGTCAGGTCGGCTTTGGACAACAGTGCTGCTCGTTCACACACTTCTTTGAGATCATGCCGCCCAATGTGCTCAGCCATCCACCCAATGAGTTCACCTACCCGATCGACTTTTTGACGGACCGTCCCCAATTTTTGATGAAAAAGGATCCCATCTAATGCAGATACCCGTTCATGGAGAGGACGCTTCAAATCCTCTTCGAAGAAATATTGGGCATCGTTTAGACGAGCTGCGAGTACCCGTTCATTTCCTTTAATGATTAAACCGGAATCCCCCCATGGCATATTGGTCACCGCAACGAACTTAGGAAGGAGGGCTCCTTCTTTGGTGACCACGGAAAAGAACCCTTGATGTTCTTTCATCGAGGAAATCAGGACCGGTTTGGGAATGGATAAAAATTCTTTCTTGAACGTGCCAATGATCGCTTGAGGATATTCCACCCCCCAGACGGCTTCTTCCACCAATTCATCACGATGAATTGGGTCAATCTGTCCTTTGGCTGACTTTACCAATGCCGTAATTTGTTGACTAATCACCATCCGTCGCTCTTCCGGATCTACCAATACACCCAGACGCTTCATCCTAGCAATGTAGTTCGAAGCATTGGGGAGAGGAATGCCATGTCCGTTATTCTTCCCCTTTATTCGATAAAACCGGTGCGCCCACGTTACGGGACGGGATCGAATGCCCGCAAACTCAACCGTGATCGGTTGTTCTCCCAACAGGGCCACCATCCACCGAATTGGGCGTGCAAATTTCGTCCTCGAGGCATTCCAACGCATCGCCTTAGGATAGGCTAATTTGGCTAACATCGAAGAAAGACTCTGCGTTAAAATTTGCTTGGCCGATTGACCTCGTTGATGTTTTTCAACGGCCAGATACAGCCCCTTGGGAGTTTGTTTGATAAGGAGTTGCTCAACTCTCACACCTTGAGACTTCGCAAAACCCTCAGCGGCCTTGGTCGGTTGTCCAGAAGCATCAAACCCTGCAGACTTTGGTGGGCCAAAAACTTCTTGTGTCAGGGAAGATTGTCGAGGTTGGACCCCCTCTACAAGTAACGCCAGTCTCCGAGATGTTCCAACGGTTCGAAGAGCCTGATAATCCAGCCGGCACTCGCTCAAAAGACTTCGGCCCAGTTCAGCAAGATCTTGTAAAGCTTGCGAGATAAACGCAGCGGGAAGTTCTTCCGTGCCAATTTCCAAAAGAAACGGCAGAGTCGTTGCCGACGGCTTTCGGGAAGAAATAGTCTTTCCCTTCTTCTTGCGAGTGTTTTTTTGTGAAGACTTATTCAGCCCCACCCTAGCCCCCTCAAGAACTGAGTCTTGCCTTATCGTTTCTTTCGCACGCCATGGGTCCGGGTAAGAGATTCTTGGCGTAAAAGAGGAAAATTCATTTGCTCCCTTTGATCCAGGTAGGCCTGTGCACATTTTTTGGCTAAGTTCCGCACTCTTCCGATATAGCCCGCTCGTTGTGCGACACTAATTGCCCCTCGGGCATCTAACAAATTAAACAGATGAGAGCATTTCATACAACAATCATACGCTGGAAACACCAATACACGCGGATGCTCAAGTAAGTCCTGACATTCCTGTTCCAAACAATCAAATGTGTTTTTTATAAAATCTACACCGGCGACTTCAAAATTATAGATGGAAAACTGCACTTCCGACTCATGATACAGTTCTCCGTATCGTACGCTCTCGGTCCATAGCAAATCGTACACATTATCCACTTGTTGCAAATACATCGCGATCCGTTCGAGCCCATACGTGAGTTCCACGGTCACCGGATCTAACTCCAACCCACCTACCTCTTGAAAATAGGTGAATTGGGTAATTTCCATCCCATCCAAGCGCACTTCCCAGCCCAATCCCCAGGCCCCTAATGTGGGCGATTCCCAATCATCCTGTAAAAATTGAATATCATGCTGATAGGGATCCAACCCTAGATGTGAAAGACTTTCAAGATAGAGATCTTGCGAATTTGGCGGGGCCGGCTTCAATACCACTTGATATTGAAAGTAATGCTGGAGACGATTGGGGTTATTTCCGTATCGGCCATCCGTTGGTCTTCGACACGGTTCAACATACGCCGCACGCCAGGGCTCAGGCCCAAGGGTGCGTAAAAAGGTAGAAGGATTGAAGGTCCCCGCTCCTTTTTCCGTATCGTACGGATGAGTGAGGATACATTGGTGGGCTTTCCAGAAACGTTGGAGAGAAAGAATGATATCTTGAAAGGTCACAACGCTTGATTTTGGTGCCTTGCTGGACCCATCGTTCCTCAAACGATCATGTAGGCAATGGAAAAAGACTGTCAGGACATGTGATGATAAAAACCCACTCACCGTAGCAATAAACCCTATATCAGTCAAGATTTTTGCAGGATTCTTCCTCACGATCTCGGTACGACCGGAAATGGAGGCGAAACCTCCACATCTTGTTTTTTCCGGGTTTCTCAAGTATATTTATTAACTTGTTTATCCATCGAGGAGGGGCTTAACCAATGAAACAATTTTCTAACGTGTTCCTTTGTGCTTTCTTCGGTCTCGCCACTTTAACCGTGGGGTGCGCAGAGATGAACTCCGGCTCGTCTGCAGGAACCGGGACCACAGGGGGAGAAACAAAAAAAGGTAATGTGAGTGCAGTGAACACCGGCCCGACCCGCGTGTCTCAGGGAACGCAAGGAGATTCCCTAAAAGCCTGTCTTTCTCGCATTCCAAGTGATGCTTCCGCTGGCCAACTACAGTTAGCCACATTGACTTGCGAACGGGATGCTCAAGCCCGCCAAGCCATTGATGCCGTTCCCGGAAAATAAGATTCAGCTCGTTGGTGACCTCTTTTACCAGCGAGCTGAGGGTCCTCCCTTCTCTCCCTGAGACCTTGACATTCCCACCATTGTAGAAGGTATGAAGAAGACTTGGGGGGATGCGATGGTGCCCTTCCATGACAAATAGTTTTCTTTCCACTAGCAATGAGAACCTCTGTTAGGTCTGGCTCCCCATCCCATTCACCACGATCACACCCTCCATCCCCGCGTGCCCCTTTATCCAGCACCGAAAGGGATACAGTCCTGGGAGCAATTCCACCTTAAGCTCAATCGACTGGCCTGGCTCAAGCATGAGGGCATTGTTTTGTTGAACCGCAACCCTTTCCCCAACCCATTCTAGAGATTTTCCCTTTTCAAACAATTCAGGACTGTGAAACACATGCCGTTCTCGGCCCTGATTTCTTAATAGCAGTCGGAGGGGCCTGCCAGCAGTCCACTGAATTCGTTTGGGCGTAAAGCGAAATTCTTCTGCGGTAATGGTGATGGTGCCCCCACCGCCTTCTCCACAAGATCCTTGTACAGCGAATAAACTTATCAACAACAGAAGGCTCTTCCAAGACACCCCACCTTTAGGATACCTTCCCTTCAGGCACTGCATTTTCCAGTCACCACCATTGCTGTTCTTCTTTTCCTCAAAAATCGTTAGAACCTTGGCCACTAGTCCAAACCATATACCAAATTGGATTTGTTGAATAATTCAAAAAATGGTCAAATTTTCCACCATTGCCTAACACCCGCAAGTGTCAGGGGGAAAGGGGGCTGTTCAAAAAGGCCCCCGGTTTCACCCGCCCAGCCCGTGCACGCCAAGACGTGCCATTCCTCGGGCAAGGCCGCAGTATGATTTACCGCGTCCCAGAGGGCGCGACCGTTGTGGCGAAGCGGAGCGTACACGGAGTACGTGAGCACGACAACGGGCCGACCTGCCTGCGCGAAGCCGCTCCGGCGAAGGCAGGGAACGCGGCTGGCGGCCCCCCGCCTTCGCGAGGGCATACTTTTTCAACAGTCCCCAATTTGTTATGCAGACCCCCACTTTGATCTGTCATAATGGCTCATGCCCTCATCAATCGTCCTAAAGGGCATCGAGCTGTCTGCTCGATGTGGTGTGACTGAACCCGAACGATACCAAAGACAACCCCTTTTAGTTGACCTTATCTTCCAGTGCCCTAACCAACCCGCATTCCAAAGTGATCAGTTAACCGATACGATCGATTACGCCACTGTAACTCACCGTGTGCGAGATATTGGCGAAGGGCAGGCCTTTTCTCTCCTTGAGTCTTTGGCTGAACAAATTTGTCAGACTCTTTTTCAAGAATTCCCCATTACCCAGTTAAAAATCTGGGTGAGAAAAATTCGACCGCCCTTGACTGGCATTAAGGGGTCGGTAGGAATTCAACTGTCTCGATCTCGTCAGTTTCGCCAAGAATCCAGTCCTTCACAGCCCGCTTCGTTTCTCGTCACTCAACTTCCCCGTCTTCCCCTCGGCAAAGTGTTGGACGTTGCGACTGGTCGGGGCCGTCATGCCATGTTTCTGGCCTCCAAAGGATTTTCAGTCCATGGAATTGATCGCGACCTCGAAGCGATCCACTTTCTCAATTCCCAAGCTCAACAGGCTGAGCTAGCCACGATCACAACGGAAGCGTTAGATTTAGAGTTGGATTCTCATGCACCCCCAGATTTTGGCACTGATGTCTATGATGTCATCCTGGTCTTTTTTTATCTTTTTCGACCTCTGTTTCCTCAATTTCTAAAAGCCCTCAAATCAGGAGGTATGATCCTGTACGAAACCTTCCTTTTGGAAAACCATGTTCGTCGGCAACATCCTCGCCGAAAAGAATTTTGCCTGGAATCCAACGAACTCCTCACCCTTCTTGCTGGTTGTCGGATTCTTCATTACGAGGAAGGAGACCATGAGGGAACAACTGAGACCCATCGAGCATTTACGGCTCGTGTACTGGCTCAAAAACCTTAGGGAAATGTTGAAAAAAGCCACCAGCGGCATTCCCTGCCTTCGCCGTGCCCCCTTCGCCAAAGTGGCTACGAAGGCTGAAAGCGGCTTCGCGCAGGCAGGTCGCCCTTGCTGGACGGACTTTTTTTTTGGCCATTCCCGTCGGCTGCGGATATCGATTTCGATTAAGTCATGTCCCATGTGAGAGAAATATTCAACAGGCCCTTAGGTACCCTGACGACTGATGAATCGAATTGATCTTCATTCCCACACAGCATTCTCAGATGGGAGCCTCTCGCCCACAGCTCTTGTGAAACTGGCACATCAGGAACACATTGACGTCCTGGCCATCACCGACCATGACACAACAGATGGGCTAGCCGAAGCTATGGAAGCCTCTCGAAATTTGCCTCTTGAAATCATTCCTGGGACTGAATTGAGTGCCCAATTTCAAGGTCGGGAAATTCATATTCTGGGCTACTTTATTAATTTCAATGACCTTCAATTTCAGGCCAGACTTGAAGAGCTTCGTTCAACAAGAATCCAACGCCTTCAACACATCCTTGCTCAACTACAGAAGCTCAACATTGACATTTCTCTTTCTGAGGTAACACAGGTCGCAGGAACCGGCACGATTGGACGACCTCACATCGCACAGGTTTTGATCGAAAAAGGTTACGTGATGGGATTTAAGGAAGCGTTCGAACGATTTTTGGGTCTAAGAGGAAAAGCCTATGTCCCGCGAGCTGTACCAGAAGCCAATGAGATCATAAGCTGGATCACTGATGCCGGGGGGATTCCTGTGCTCGCTCACCCGTTTTGGGAAGGATTCAACAAAGAAAAAAGTGTCGCCTCATGTCGGCAGTTGATGGAACAAGGGCTACGTGGCCTCGAAGTCTTTTATAGCACCTTTTCAGCTGGACAGATTTCCTTTAACTTGAACTTAGCCCGACAGTTTAACCTCCTGATCACTGGAGGCAGCGATTTCCATGGCAGCTACAAACCAAACATCTCGCTTGGTAAGGGTCAAGGTTCGTTAAAAGTCCCCCCTACCTTAGTGGATCACTTACGTCTTGCGGCAGGACTGTAGCCTTTCTCCAATATTAACCCTGCGGTTGGGTTTACAGCTCTATCACGTTTTCAAACATCAGAAGCTTCCACAATATGATTTTCGAATCGCGTGCAGCCCTCAGCGAGCAATCGGTTGGTTAGCATTTCCCCAGGCCATTCAATGGGCAAATCAGCCGTAAACACCCATACGTCCGGGGAAGTCCATATCGGGCCATGATCCTCCGGAAGATCGGGATCAAACAGATCCGTCCAAACAGGCATATACACACCATTCCCACATTGAGTATGAAGATGCACGACCGTTCGGCTTCGAACTGGGCCTTCGAGATCATGCCAGACAGCGGCAGTTTCATCTGCCAATCGATGCAAGCGAACCGCATTTTGGGCGTCAAAAAAAGCATAGGCTGCATAATTCGGCGCCTCCAACATTTGAGGTGCCTTCGCCACATCAGGACATTGGGCCACAAGACAATCCATAATGGCCTGACAGTCTTGCTCTGATAGGGATTCCGGCAATGCCGTATCGGGAACTCCAAGGATTTCAAAAAATAAAAATGCCGTCGCTTCAACTGGTGGATGCAGTCGGGCAGCAATCGTACGTCGACGTTGTCCCTCGGCTAAATTTGAGATGTGTTCATGGACCTTTTCCAGGCTTAAAAAATCAAGCGTTGTGTCGGTCAAAAGCCGTGGCTCGACGGTCAGGACTGCTCCAGAGGGAACATGCAGGTGTTTTCGCAACAAGGCAGCAGTTTCTACCGGATCGATTTTTAATTTCAAGGGAAAAGACAAATTTGTCTGAAGCGGCAATTCGAATGAGGCCAGAATCCCATAGGTCTCACTCTCCTCGTCATCAGTATCCATTAAAGACGTACTGGCGGCTTCTGCGAGCAAATCAAATAGCCATTCCGCCATACTCTCATCCAAGGCAGCCAAAACTGTCAGGACTTCATGTTCACGATCCTGGTCTAATAAGGCCTGCAAGACCTCAATGGCCAAACTGGGGTCACCATGTTCATGCCGCCGCGCATTGATCAAGTGAATGAGATCTCGCGTGAGGGGATCCGGACGATACCAACTGGACATAGCATTCATATGTTTTTAGCAATCTCTCAGGGGTTTTTCAGGAACGGGTACTGGAAACAACTCAACTTGAAACCATTTTCTCATTACCTGAACCTATTTGCCAACTCCTTATTCCCCAATCACTTTTACCAACACCCGCTTGCGTCGCCGACCATCGAATTCTGCATAGAATATCTGTTCCCATGGCCCAAAATCTAATTTCCCTTTGGTAATCGCCACGACCACTTCCCGTCCCATAATTTGTCGTTTGACATGCGCATCTCCATTATCTTCACCGGTCAAATTATGCTGGTATTCTGCCGCATGAGGCGCAAGCCATTCCAAAAATCGCTCATAATCCTTTAACAAGCCAGCTTCATCATCATTGATATACACACTCGCCGTAATATGCATCGCATTTACTAATACCAATCCTTCTTGAATACCACTTTCCTGAACCACACGTTCCACTTGCGATGTAATATTGATATAGTCACGACGTTGAGTTGTGCGAAACCAGAGTTCTTCTCGACAAGATTTCATTGTTACGGTCTTTCCACCTCGTGAATTGGCTTTGATTCTCCATAACAGACATCATAGTTGCAACCTCGTTAGGGAAAAAAAAGAAACTGGATCACCCATTCTTATCCCAAATCAAGATCTTATGTCCCACTTTAATAGATCGTCCAGAACCGGTGAGAGGGTCTTTAAGAGCTAGCCCCAATATTTGACATGAAATGCAAGGGGTGGTAAGAACGTTTAGGCATTGGGTAGTTCTTCTTAAGCTGAACATATTCTACCAAGAGAAAAGTTGGCTTGACGCTTCTTGATATCTCTTGCGGTACCTTACACGAAAAAGGAGCTCGGTATCATGACCTCTACGATTGGTGCGATTTTCCCTATGGAACGACCTTTTCGATGGAACCTACTCTTTGCCGAAGACGCGGATAAAGATTTAGACTTTGATGAAGGCCTCGAGGAAGACGAATTATACCATTCAAAACCTCCATCCCGTCGGCCTTTACTCTGGATCATCCTCATACTCTTAGTAGTCGGTGTGGGTTATTGGACTCTCAAAGACACCTCGCCACTCATGCCGCAGCTCGGTTCGATAGAGAAGGCCGAAACGAAAAATGAGGGCCAACAATCAGCCTCCCCATCTGACCTCCCCCCCCCTACTTTTCAAGAGGATCAAATCGTTGTACTCATTGAAGCATCTGGCCAATCCATGCTCATGGGTAATCCCACCAGCACCAAACCCGGTCCTATGGTCAAATCGGGAGACCCTCTCATCATTATCGACGGAAGCTGGGAGATCCAAGGATGGATGTATCTGGTCCGAACCGAATCAGGAAAAACCGGATGGGTATCTGGCAAAAAACTGAGAGCCAAATTGTAGGAATGTTGATTCGCCTCTTTTACTGGGTAAGGCGAAGTTTTGAACGATCAGAGTTTTTCCCCCATCCTCTCCCATCTCTCCTAAAAACGTTTCTTCTTTACACGACCTCAGAACTACTCTAGTATCCCCCCTCTTCACCAAATTCGCATGAGCCTCTGACTCCCCGTATTCCTCCAACCATTGAACCAGTCTGCCCATCCTTGGTAGGCTGTTTACCTGTAGACTTCATATTATTTTGTAACGAAAATAGTGTCTAAACTTTGGAATAGGCCTCTCCTCTCACCCAAACCCTTCGTTCCTATTCGGAACGAAGCCCTAAAGGGGCGGAGTTTTAGATGAAAGTTAAAGTCCTATAACTTTCTGGCCTTTATCCATACGTCCAGACTGCGTTAATTCCACAACTCACTCCCTTCCTGACGAAGGTTGGATGAAATAAATGTCTCCAACTGAAGCACAGACTTATTGCACCACCTACACCAAACAAAGCGGAAGTAATTTTTATTACTCCTTTCTTTTTCTTCCACAACCTCGGCGCGAAGCCATGTACACGATCTACACCTTTTGTCGAATGGTGGATAGTGCCGTGGACGATCCGCTCCCAGGTAGCAATCCCCTGGAAGTCCTCGCTCAATGGCGCGAAGAGGTCTCTGCAACCTACCAAGGGAACCCCACTCGCCCTGTGACCATTAGCTTGGCTGCCCATCTGCAACAGTTCGACATTCCCGAGCAGTTATTGCAAGAATTAATTTCTGGAGTGGAGATGGATTTGACCATTAGCCGATATCCCACCTTTTCCGAGCTCTATCCGTATTGCTATCGCGTGGCTTCGGTGGTCGGGTTAATCTGCTTGAAAATTTTCAACACCCAATCGCCCGCAGCTGCAGACTATGCCGTGAATTTAGGTCTGGCCTTTCAATTAACCAATATACTTCGAGATCTCCATAGTGATGCTCAAGAGAATCGTATATACCTCCCCTTAGAAGATTTTCACCGTTTTGGATATCCGGTAGAGGACCTCCTCGAGCAGCGCTCTTCTCCAGCACTAGTGGAACTGATGAAATTTGAATGTGCCCGAGCCCAAACCTATTATCAGAAGGCCCACGAAATTCTTCGCTCCCTTCCCTTTTCTGACCAAAAAGCTCTTATAGTAGCCGAAATTATGCGAGGGGTTTACAGTAGCATTCTTGAGAAAATCATGGCGCAAAATTATCCAGTCTTTGGTCCCAGAATCCGAGTGTCCCCGATTCAACGTCTTATTATTGCCACCAGCATTTGGTTTCGTTCCTTGCTCACACGCCGATTCGCTCCATCCATGTGACACGCCAAATTCTGATATTGGGGGGAAATCTCAGTGGATTAGTTACCGCATATCGGTTGATTCCCTTTGGGTTTCACCTGACCATCCTCGAAAACCACCCAGACGGTCATCTCCCTTGCCCAATTGACTCAACTCCCACGCCAACTGGACTCCAAGCCTCCTCTACTCCTCTCTCTACGGAGGAGGCGGGAATCCCACTTATTCTGCATGGGTTTTATCACGCGACGTGGTCCTTCTTGCATGACCTGGGAGTTCAATGGCCTCTTCACACATTTTCCCCAATTGACTTAGAATTTCTGCCGGAAGGGGGGAAACCTGTCTCCCTTCCAAGAACGCCGTGGCTCACTTCCCTGCACCCCCTGGCCCGATTCGCTTTTTTTAAAGGCCTCTCCTGGTCTGACCGCTGGAATGTGATAAATTTTCTAGAAAAGAAATGGGAAGGTGAACTTCCAGCAGACCACAATCCCGATACCCAACCTGTGGAGGCTTGGCTCACTTCTGCCAAGCAATCAGCCCAGAGCCTGACATCTTTTTGGAATCCCCTAAGCCAATTTTTTCTCGGCTGCGATGTCTCGCAAGCCTCACTCGGTTCTTTCCTTGAAATCCTTTCCAGATTCTGGCTTGGGAAATCAAGGGATTCGGAAACCTTTTTGTCACCATCTGCAACACTGCTTTTACTGGAACAAGAACTCAAACGCGTCTTACTCGCAAAAGGCGTGCAGTTTTGCCGGCAAGAGACCATCACCCACATCCCTGCCGACACAGCGGGCATCCAAGCCATCGAGTGTGGTCGAGGAGAACCACTCCGAGCTCAAGCCTATATCTCCACCCTTGCTCCTCAAAATCTTCTTCCGTTACTGCCCGAGCGAGCCCTCGCCCGTTTCTCCTATTTCTCCTCTATGGCTCAATTGCAAGAAGTCTCAGGCACAGCCATTCAGTTTACACTGCACGACAGCTTAACCCTTTCTCGCCTTATCCTCTCCTCTTGGCCCTTTGTTTGGGTCGCCAGTCAGCCAGTGAAGGAACCACATTCATCCAAAACCGTGATCACCTGTGTCACCTTTCGGAATGATGCCTTACGGAAACCCACCGATGAATGGCTACAGAACACCGCCTGGAACCATATTCAACAACTGTTCACCATTCCTCCCACCCATACGCAAGAATCCTGTGAGCCACGCATTATTCGGAAAGCCTATCATTGCATTCCCTCCCAAATTGGGTCTCGAACAAGTCGACCTCTTTCCAAAAGCCCTATTCCCAATCTTTTTTTGGCCGGATCGTGGACCGCAACCAATCTTCCATCTTCCCTGGAAAGCACCATTCTGAGTGCCAATGCCTGTAGCCAAGCTGTAGCCGAATCCTTTTACGGCCATTCACATTGACATCCTGGGCCCTCAAATTTAAGATGCCCTGGCATGAATCTGACAGAACTCAGTACTTCGCTTCAAGATTGCCAACGCTGTCGACTGGCTTCAGGTCGAACCCAAGTGGTGTTTGGTACGGGAAATCCCCAGGCCAAAATTATGTTTGTGGGAGAGGCTCCAGGATTTTATGAAGATCGACAGGGAGAACCCTTTGTGGGAGCCGCAGGAAAACTGCTCAACGAATTATTGCAATCTATTGGATTAACCCGAGCAGACATTTTCATTGCCAATGTCATCAAATGCCGCCCGCCTAACAACCGTGACCCGCTTCCCGATGAAATTGAAACCTGCAAACCCTTTTTGCTCCAGCAAATCGACCTGATCAAACCCAAGCTCGTCTGCACGTTGGGAAACTTTGCAACACAGACGTTGCTTGAACGAAAAGTGGGCATCACCAAAGTTCGAGGCCAGGTTATCCGATTGGCCAATTTCGTCGTCTTTCCCTTACTCCATCCAGCTGCCGCTCTCCATCAGGGCAATTTACGCACCCCGCTCAAAGAAGACTTCCAAAAACTGAAAAATGTGTTGGACCAAATGGAGCAAACCCCAACTCTTCCAAACGCCTCTGCCCCCCCAACCCTTTCGCAATCGCAACCATCCACCAACGAAACCCCAGCTGAGCCCCCAATTCAAATGAGTTTATTCTAGGAAAAATTTCTCTAAAGATGGCAAGGAGATCCAAGGGATTTTAAGACCTTTTGGGGGATTGCTCAAAAGCCAATAAACACGGGCAATCCCCTTCTCCATGCTGCATCAATACAGGGTCATCACCTTTCTTCTTTTTATCCCTCTTCACCTCTATTCACTTCTCTTTGTCTCTCTTTCGACCACCTATTTAACACTAGATTTCTCCTCTTAATTAGAGGTGAGGTATGGGGCATCCATTGGGAGCCCAGCCGATGGGTACGTATTCAGTCAGGTGAAGACTGATACACATGCAACACCGGTGGGTAAGAAAAGTGGGGCAAGTCTAGCTAGGTGGGTGAGGCAAGTGTTGCAGAAATACAGCTTAAAGTGTTTGACAAAGACGGTCAAAGGAGTAACATGCTGCCCTTAACGATAAGGAGCGCACATAATGGTTTAGGGACGAACCTTCTTGGCCGGAA
>JAZFZJ010000344.1:0-26282 GCA_036443915.1 Nitrospirales bacterium | reverse complement strand
GAAATCCCACAACGTCTACATTGTCCCCTTATGCTGCAGGTGCCTGGGCAGGAGGTGGAACCTTCACGAGAAGCACAGGACCAATTTTGCGAAACGGCCAAGCAAGCTGGGAAATCGGTAGAAATGTGCTCCTACCAGGAAGCCGCTGCTGAATTCTGGTCTCCAGTCTCCCCGAATTATCGAGCCTCAGACGCGGAAAAAGCCATACAGACTTCTATGGATTTCATTAATAACATCCTAAAAAAATCCTAGTCGCCTGTCGAATTCGTTGCCAAGGGAGTTTGGATCAGTGCTGGGCAACCTACCTCCAAACTTTGTCCTAATCTAAGAACAACTATGACTTTCCCGCCATCTCGAAGTTGGATCTGGGTCTTCTGGATACTCAGCCTTTATCTGCTTGAAGTGAAGTCGTTTCCTCCTGCTTTGGCCCACGATGGGAGAATGGAACAACCTCTTAACCTTCTCCAACAGCACCGCACCAAGATTCTTCAATTATCCTCAGATGAAGAAGCTTTGGCATTCCACCAATCCATCGTTCAACACCAACAACCAAATCCACGAAAGTCCCGTAAGATGCCGATTCCCAATGGAAGTCTCACCCCTCCAGGTGAAATCCAAGATACCATCACCACATTGTGGGCTGCCCTTGCGGCCACAGCCTATTCCCAGGACTTGCGTCAAAGCCCGGTAGCTCCGCCAACTCTCCGCCCCTCAAAAGAAATATCCCTATCGGAGGCCCAACTGGAATGGATACTCTCAAAACCTCCTCTAAAGGGTCTCAAGGCGGTAGTGGAAATCCAGGCACAGCTGGCGGCCTGGAACAAAAGAGTCACTGTCTCTCTTCCACCTAAGAATGAATACCCTGACTTTGCCTCATATTACGACCAAACCTTTTCAAATTGGGATACGAGGCAATGGTTAAACCTGTTTGAAGAAGAAGGGCTACAGGGAATTGAAGCCCGATTACATGAGTATTGGCAACAACCTGATCGACCGGCTAGTCAGCCTACCATTCCTGAATCTACCAAACAGACGTACACCCATCACTATGTCGAAACCCGCTTGTTACCGATATTTCAGGCCTATCTTTTAAGTCACACGGTTCAGGCTGAAGCTCAGGTGTATGACATCGCTTGGGAAAATTGGAAACGAATACAGCAATGGCAACAACAAGAACAGACTACCTTGGCCTTAACCCGACTCTGTGGGACCTGGAAATGGATAGTCCACAACCACCAAAATCATGGGGACCATAAAATGACCATGACCTTTTCACCTCCTGGCCAGGCGTCCCCCTCTCAGTTAGCACCTACCACGGTTATCATTCAGGGTAATACCGTCTACCTCAAATGGACCTTTGCTCAAGGCATCCAAGAAGATAGTTTACTCCTGAGCAACCATGATACCCATCTCGAAGGAACCTTTAGAAATTCTCTGGGGCCCCACGGCAGTATTTCCGGCAAGCGCCTATCAGATTGCCAATTCTAGTCTCTCTGGATGATTTTTTCCCAAGCTGAGGGCCCAACACTCGCCTTGATATGTGAGACCGCAACCACCCTATTAGGCTGACCTCCATCTGATTAACCTATTGAGGGAGGTAGGGTGTCAAAAATTCGACCCATTTCAAGATCAATTGGTGGGAGGAAAAACGAATGACGGTCACCGCCTATCGGAAATTGGATGAATGGCCGGCGGTGACGGGTATCTGGCTGGATTCATGGAACAAAAAATCATGGTGGATACTATCCACGGCAGAGCGATTATTTCGACCTAAGACAGCCACATCAGTGGCTAAATTTACTTTTTCCAATTCTTCAATCACTTCAACCATTCGTTCATTCTGACTACGCAAAGAAGGAATGGTTTGACGTTCGACATATTTTAAGAGGCCCACCCCACGAGCAAACCACGCGATCATCGTATCCGTGCCTTGAATTGTCTTCCCACTTTCCGATAAATGCACCTGCATGGTCATCCTGGCTTCAAGACGAATCGCCGCAGGATACCTGCCTGCGGGAACCGTGAGCGTCTCTTGTCCTTGAACAGAAGAAACCGCCACGATATCCACTTTTTCCGATTCGCCATCCCGATCAATATCCATTCCCAATTCCACATTTTGTCGATTAAATTGCTCAAAAGAACTGGGAACCTCCAAGGGAAATCGTACAATTTGATACGGCACAAGTTGGCGCTCTAACATGGTGCCAGGTTTGGAGCCATAATATCGAATCCCTGCTGCATCACGACGATAAAAACTATCCGACGGCCCTTGATTGCCAGGATTTGTATCGTGGAAAACCGTGACCATCACACCGTCAATCATCTCTTCCCGAATAACTTTAGACACATTCGTAAACTGCGTATCCTTATCGGCAATTTGAACCATACCGCCTTCGATCATCGTTCCGCGATACACCCATTCATTTCCCACCTCATCAGGGAAATATTCATGGATCTTATCGATCAAAAAAGGGGTAGAATCTGCCGAATAGACAATGGCAGGCAAACCCATCCAGAGAAAATTTAGAAGGAGAACAACCACACAACCTTTATTAAGGAACTGGAAAAATTTGGAGGAGTACTTCATAGATGGAACTATTCATTGAACCTACCACAGCTCAATCGAACCCAGCAAGACAGGATCAAAAGACCTAAGATAATTAGAAATTTCCAGGAAGTTCGAGATTGACAAAAACGCCCACATATGCAAACTATTTTTCATGGAAAAATTTTGTTAAGGATTGAAAGTAAAGCAAACAGAAAGAATTTTCATTGAAGGCCATAATGTCTTAGAAGTATGTTAGAGATACCCCCGCCCTTCTAGGCGGGGAGTTTTCGCTAAATTAAATTTATAGAAAAGGAAACGTTATCCTCTTTTGCCACTTTGAGTTTTTAGTGGAGGAGAGTACATCGACCGCCCCTTCTTTTTTCGATCTCCTCTGCACCTTGCCAAGCTTTGATATACTCAGTAGGGTATTGTCCTGAAAGGAACCAGAATTCTCTCGTACCGTTAACATTCACAGGATTGGAATAGCCACACAATCAATATTCCACTCCACAATCAGCATATGAGAGGGAAGCAATTCCATACGGTCCTCATTTTTGGCGGATCGGGAGAGATCGGCAGAGCCATTGGTCAGACTTTTGGTCAAAAGGGGTGGGCAGTTGGGCTTCATTTCAACCAACATCGGTCCTCTGCTAGCGAAACGGCCACTGTCATTAATGAAGTTGGCGGAAAGGCTTTTCTCTATCAAGCCGACGTCACCAAATCCTCTAAAGTTCGGGAAGTCTTCCAGGCCTTTTCTCAGACACATGGTTCTCTGAATGTGCTCGTGTGGGCCATCGGTGTTCCTTCTGCACAGCTTCTCCTCAAAACCTCCTCTGAGGATTGGATTCACACCCTCCAAACGAATCTCACGGGAACGTTTCATGTGTTACAGGAAGCTGGCCCTATTTTTGAAAAGCAAAAAGATGGGGCCGTGGTATTACTCGGCTCACTTTCAGGTGAACAGGGATCCCCTGGACAAGCTGCATACGCGGCCTCAAAAGCCGGACTCATCGGATTGATGCGAACAACCGCTAAGGAATGGGGCAGTTTCAACATTCGCGTGAATGCGATATTTCCTGGCTGGCATGAATCTCCGCTTTCCGAATCTGGATTCGATACCGCTTTACACACTCAGAACCATGTCCTCAACCGAACACCATCGTTGAACAAGGTCGCCAATACGGTCTATCATTTGGCGTTGGCCCGGGACATTTCCGGCCAGGTATGGAACCTCGATAGCCGAATCTGGTAATCCTCTCTTTTTCTTGCCCACTCCGCCTTCATGAGTCAACCCTTTCCTCATTCTTCGGTTTTTATCACCGCCACAGATACGGGTGTAGGCAAGACCACGATCACCGCCGCATTGCTTATGGCCATGCAACGACACGGCATGTCGGTCAGAGTGATGAAGCCCATTGAAACAGGTGTTGATCCCCAAAACACCCATCATTCTGACACGGAACGACTCCGTCAAGTGGTTACGCCTATCCCTCTTCGTGAGTCAGTTTGTCTTTATACCTTTCCTCAAACCCTTGCCCCCTTGAGCGCCGCCCGTGAAACAGCCACCACAATCGAGGTGGATCAGATTCGTTCTAAGGTTCAGGATCAGTCCCAAAAAGATGGGATACTGTTGGTGGAAGGAGCAGGGGGAGTGTTGACTCCGATTACTCCTACTCACACAATACGAGATCTCATCCTTGCCTTAAAACTTCCCTGTTTGCTCATTGGAGACACAAGTTTAGGAGGGGTCAATCATTGCTTGCTGACGTTGGAGGCATTAGACCATGCAGGAATCAAAACTTTCGGCATTGTTCTGAATCAACCCACGTCTCAGGGAAGATCGGCCATAACCCATCAGCAGCACACCTCGACCAAAGAGCTTATACAAGAATGGTCTTCTGTGCCACTATTCGGGCCAGTACGCTATCAAAAGATGCTAGAGATCAACTGGAGGGCAGGTATTGAGCAGATTTCTCGAGAACCAGAGATTGGACGTTTGGCCAAATATCTTATGGGAAAGGTGCCATAAACTGTTGGAAAGCTTTTGGCCGATCCATCGCCCCCAAGATTCCCGAGGCAACGGCCACTCCATTCGCTCCTGCTTGACGTAATTCCTGAACAGAATCAGGTGTGATTCCGCCAATCGCAAAGATCGGGAGAGGTGTCAGAGGACGAACCTGAACCATTCCCTCAACTCCCACCACTGGATCATGATGGAGTTTAGTGCCTGTGGAAAAGATCGGGCCAAAGCCTAAATAGTCAACCCCTGTTTCCGTGGCAACTCGAACCTGTTCAGGATTATGAGTGGAAACCCCAATCACCATCGTATTTCCCACCGCCCTTCGTGCGAGATCCAGCGGAAGATCGGTTTGTCCCAGATGCACCCCATCAGCTTCCACAGCGAGTGCTAAATCGCAGCGGTCATTCACCACAAACATCATGGCCCACTCTGCGGCTATTTGCCGAAGTGTTCGGGCCTTTTCATAAGCCTGTTTCATTGATCCCGTCTTATTACGATACTGCACCAGCTTAACACCCATTTCTCCAGCTTGGCGTAACACCTCACCCAACAAACACCGTGAAGCCCACCCTTCATCGAGAATGAGATAGAGACCCTGGAAGACTGTAGAAGGGAGTTCACGAGAAACGCGGTTAGCGGTCATGGGGATTGCAATGCAAGAAGTCGGTCTAAAAATCTGGTGGAGACGGGGCCTTTTTGAAAATCGGGATTATCAAGAATCCGTCGATGGAGGGGAATACTCGTTTGAATTCCTTCAATCACACATTCATCCAAAGCACCGCGAATTCGGGCGATAGCCTCGTCTCGATCACGACCAAAACTTATGAGTTTTGCAATCATCGAATCATAATAGGGATGGACAACGCCAGTCGTATCCATCGCGGTATCCACTCGTATGCCCGGACCGCCAGGGAGACAAAACTTGGTGATGACACCGGGACTGGGCGTAAGACGGTCTGGATCTTCGGCGTTAATGCGACATTCGATGGCATGACCAAGTAATTGAATATCTTTTTGCCGATAGGAGAGTTTTTGCCCCGCAGCCACGCGGATTTGCTCTTTAATGAGATCAACGCCCGTTACCATTTCGGTCACAGGGTGTTCTACCTGGATTCGAGTATTCACTTCCATAAAATAAAACTTGCCTTTTTCATCCATGAGAAATTCAACGGTTCCAGCATTGCGATATTGCACCGACTTGATGACCTGCACAGCCACCTGACCCATTTTACGCCTGACACTCTCATCCAACCCTGGCGAGGGAGACTCTTCTAAAACTTTTTGATAGCGCCGTTGAATGGAACAATCCCGTTCATGGAAATACACCACATGCCCATGGTGGTCAGCCATTACCTGAAATTCGATATGACGAGAATCTTCAAAAAACCGTTCGAGATAGACACCCCCATGTCCGAAAGCGGCGAGAGCTTCCAGTTGCGCCGATTCAACGGCTTGGACCAAATCTTCTTCATTCCAGACCACTCGCATACCTCGCCCGCCACCACCCGCAGAGGCTTTAACGATGACTGGAAACCCCAGTTTTTTAGCCATGGCGATAGCGGTCTTGGGACCCTCTATTTCCCCATCGCTTCCTGGTAAGACGGGAATCCCTTGTTTTTTCATATGTGTCCGAGCTTTTGATTTATTACTCAGCAGGGCAATATGCTCGGATGATGGTCCGATAAACATGATCCCTATGGACTCACAGACCTCAGCAAAATGTGCGTTTTCGGCCAGAAACCCATAGCCTGGGTGAATAGCATCGACCCCAGTGATTTCTGCGGCACTCAGTACATTCGGAATATTCCGGTAACTCAAG
Source organism: Nitrospirales bacterium (assembly GCA_036443915.1). Lineage (GTDB taxonomy): Bacteria > Nitrospirota > Nitrospiria > Nitrospirales > UBA8639 > Nitrospira_E. The sequence goes on along the minus strand of JAZFZJ010000344.1, from coordinate 19,895 downwards.
CCACCTTCTGCAGGCCCCACACAGATATGTTCATCGGCATAACGGACATGTAAAGACTGCCCGTCAACCTCGGAATGAATCGCCACGGTGCGAACACCCAGTTCTCGGCACGCCCGAATGACCCGCAGGGCAATTTCTCCGCGATTGGCTATGAGAATTTTTTTAAACACCGCTTATCCCTTTAATTCAGTAGACCAGAAACTCTTCAGGGCTTATTGAAAAAGTCCGCCAGCGGCGTTCTCGGGCCTTGCGCGAGGCTTGGCGTGCACGCCTGGGCGGGTGAGACAGTGGGCCTTTTTGAACAGGCCCTTTGCTTGTAATGATTCATGGAATTAGTCAGATTAGGATCGGCTAGCTGAAAATTTTGATTTATTCAACAGTCCCCTTCAGTTCCTTACGTACTCAGTGGAGGTTCCTCGGACTATTTGCCCCCGTATATGTCAGTGGGAAAAGTACACGGCTCAAGAGCGTTACACGGGATCAATCAAGAAGAGAGGTTGGCCAAATTCAACAGGCGTCATGCTTTCCACAAGAATTTTTACAATGTTCCCATCAGATTCCGCTTCAATTTCATTCATCAGTTTCATGGCTTCGACGATACAGAGTACTTGGCCTTTTTTCACAAAGTCGCCTTCTTCCACATAAGGATCCGTATCTGGGGATGATGACCGATAGAAGGTCCCCACAATTGGTGAGGCAATCGTGAGGAAATGCGAGGATTCGGGAGGCAGGGATGATGAAGGAATCGATTGGGAAATCGTGTCCGTCGTCTTTGATAACTCTACCGAAGAAGAGGTGAAAGTAGGAGCCGGATCTCGCCGGACACGTATCCGCACGCCTTTTTTTTCTAATTCCAGCTCGGTCAGATGGTAGAGATTTAAAAGCTCAACGAGATCTTCGATTTCTCTTCGCGATGAATCAGCCATAGTCTCCTAACAGGGGATGGAACAAACTTGCCAACTTCGTTCTCGGCCCTTTGGCGTACCCCCGGACCTCCATGGTCCGTTCCATCCGGCAACAACCCTGCGGCCTTGCTGGACAGATTTTTGGGAATCCCCTGTCTTTGCCAATAACGCCGCCTAGTTGTATTAAGTCACTCGTATTTGAGGAAATTTCAGTACCAAGTTAGCCGCTGAGTCAATGAAGCTCTATCTTCCCATTTTAACAATGACCCATTATCGGACCCGTTCGACATATGATCGTGTTCTGGTATCAATTTTAATGACTTCTCCGGATTCAAGATACAGAGGGACTTTCACGGTGGCCCCGGTCTCCACTTTGGCCGGCTTCGTTCCACCAGATGCCGTGTCTCCACGAATACCGGGGTCGGTCTCCGTCACCTTGAGCTCCATGAAAATTGGCAACTCCACAGAGAGGGGTTCTCCATGGTACAGGAGAATTTTGACCAGGGTATTTTCTTTTAACAAATCGACATTCTCACCCAATTGTTTCTTGGGATACATGAACTGCTCATAGGAACTGGTGTCCATAAACGAATAGTCATCTCCTACACTATAGAGAAACTGCATTTCTGTTTCATCCAAATTGGGTTCTTCAAATTTTTCCCCAGAGCGGAATGTTCGATCAATCACGCTCCCTGTTTTATACCCCCTGAGTTTGGTCCGCACAAAGGCTCCGCCTTTACCTGGTTTCACGAGCTGAAATTCAATAATATAATAAGGTTCACCATCCACTTCGATGCGAGTCCCATTCCGAAACTCTGAGGTACTAATCACGTCCTACCACTCCCGGTAAAAAAAGATTAAATACTTAGGTCTTGGTTGATGTCCGTTGCTGAAGAGCCGCAACCAACGCCCTCAGACCCAAAAAGTAACTGTGCGGTCCAAACCCAGATATTTGTCCTAGGGCTACGGGGGCGAGATACGACCGACGTCGAAAACTTTCTCGACGATGAATATTCGATAAATGGACCTCGACTGTGGGCATGCCAACTCCCACAATTGCATCCCGAAGAGCAATACTCGTATGCGTATAGGCAGCGGGGTTCATGAGTAATCCTTGGAACTGGGATGAGGCCTCTTGGATCCAGGTCACCAATTCGCCTTCTATATTGGACTGCCGAGCCTCAACCGATACCCCCAATTCTTTTCCGAGCATAACCAGCGAGGTATTCAACTCCTCCAAAGTCGTCAATCCGTACAACGTGGGTTCTCGAGTTCCAAGTAAATTGAGATTAGGTCCATGCAAAACTAAAATTTTTAACATGTGGGATTCACAGAAAATGGAGTCGGTGGCGAAGAGTTAGAAAATCTAGTATACAGACCTAGTGAGTCAGTGGAGTCAAGAACCGATAGGGTGGAATAAATTTTACCAGCGACAAAGAGATGGGTCAACGCACCGGAGTGGTCCATCTAGTTGACTGGCCCACCAACTTGCCGCATCAACACACGTCGTAACTCGACCATGGCCCACGTGTCACGGCCACAATATTCTTGTAAGGCCTGCGCGATATCAGCCCGCTCCATGAGATCGGTTTCTCCAAAGACCATTTTTTGATACATCACCGCCGCCACGGCTCCATTTTGAATCGCCAAATCCTCATAGGCTAAGTTCGGCACCAAGGCCGGCAAGACCGTTTTAATCGAAAACGATCCCTGAAAAGCTGGATGATAGTAATGCTGTTGAATCACGGCCAACAGATCCCACAAGCGGCGAACGACTTTCGAGAGAGCCGATTTCAAATGTGGAAGAACATCTCCTAAGGCAAACAGCAGGAACCGTTCATACTCAGAATAGACACAGACCGTTCCTGCCTCTCCTAAACTGGTTAACAAACTCGCGGCGAGTTCCTCCCGTGGATCTCGACCATCGGTACAGAGAAAATGATGATGCCTCACGTTCCCATCGGCATATTCAATATGGTTGGACCATTGAAATGGAATAGGTCGATAGGGACGAGTATGGGCAAAGACCGGGATCGCTGGCATAAACGTTTCAAAGTCTAGATGGTGAACAGGATACCGCACCGATTGGAGCCTGGCCCGCAACAATGGGGAAATCCATTCCATATTGTCCTTCACCCGTTGCTGGGTCTGTGTCAATTGAATATGGGCGGGAATCTCATCGATGGTTTCAATACCCTCTTCCATGAGCAGCTTCTGAAGTTTGGAACTCCCTGGAAGATGAAACACCCATCGAGAGGATTTCTCTTTCGTACAATGGTCCCAAAATGGGCATTCGTACGGCTGAGAACAATGCCCATCCGGCGCAATCAATGGTGGCTGCGGCTGCAGTAAGACATCCCACATCGCCTGGAGCTGTGGCTGAATAAATGGCCTTCGGGCCTGGACCTCTTCGGTCATCTTCTCTAAGGCAAACAGTTCGTCTAAGTTCAGTTCGCCTCCCAGAAACACATATTGTGTATTGAGATGCATTAACAGACAGTCAGCAACGGACACGCCGGCTCCTTCAAGCACAGCAGCTTGAATCGCCAAGTCATCCAGATGCGTGGCCTTCACCTTGGAAGTCGCCTTGACTTCAATCAATCGCCACCTTGTGGCATCCACACGTTCAAGAATATCGACACGGACCAGAACACCTTGCCACACAAACGCCCCTTCAAAAATGGCCGGCACAGTTGGATCAGCAACCAACTTTTCCGTTGTCCGGAGAGCGGAAGGAATTTGACGATGCGTCTCTTCGACTAACATTCCATTGGGGAAATATTGGCGAGCTACCACTCCCACGTCGGTGCCCATATCCATTATGGCTCGACGATCTGGTGGGGGGGGGGTCGCTAACTCGGGCGAATGGATTTCTAAATACAGCCGTTTATGACATTGCAACCCTGCCAAAAACCGGCTTTTGGATAATCGATGCGTCGGAGAAGCTGGCTCTAAGGAATGTCCTGAATGCACCAGATCAGGAACGGCAGACAAGGGATTCCCAGTTGACAGGTTTCTGTCTGGTTGAGGAGAAGGCTCTATTTCTGAATCCATGGGATGACCAATTCAATTAGTTGTCGTCTACACCTGACCGATACGCACTGAATCTTCAAGCCTGGTAAAATGAGTCAATCATGAAATCCCATCGCTCACACTCTCACCACCGCCCTACAGAAAGTCTAGAAGCGTCCTGGACTCGGAAAGATATTCACCAGGTGGCTGAGGGTTTAGCATATCTACTGGACTCCTCCTTCACCATTCCAGGAACAAAGATGACCATGGGGCTTGATCCTCTGCTTGGACTCATACCAGGAATAGGCGACCTCATCAGTAATGCCATCGGGTCGACGCTTCTCTTTCTCGCCACCAAAGCGGGAGTCCCGCGGATTGTCATTTTGAGAATGTCCGTCAACATTGTGTTGAACATGATAATTGGCGCAATCCCGGTCTTAGGCGATCTCTTTTCTATTTGGTTTAAAAGTAATGTGCGAAATGCTCAGCTGTTGCATCGACACTGCCACCCAACGGCTCGAAGAGCCACGTATGGGGATTGGCTCTATGTGTGTGGAGTCATTATGGGCATGATTCTGTTGATCGTCTTTATTTTGGGCGCATTGGTGTGGCTTGGCATGGCCCTGTTGGCAACCCTTGGGTAGATAGAATCATAAAAAAAATGCGGCCACTTCCTATCGGGATAGGGATGAACGCATTTCATAATCACCTACTTCACCCCACCTCGCCCTCACTATCAAATAGGATCTCTTCACAATAATCGCATTCCTACAGTATCCGCAAACTGACGACCTTTCGGGGTCAAACATACCCGAGAGGAAGTTTGCGTTAGATACTCCTCTTCCATCAATATTTTGAAAGAAGTGAACCAGCACTGATCGTGCCCAAGGCTAGCAACCCAATCCCTGGGCACCCCATCCAAAAGGCGTAATCCAAATACCACTCGCTCTTTTTCTTGTTGATGAGTGGAAAGGGTCTCCTGCTCAGCAATGGGGAATTGGCCTTTCTGAAGCTGAAGGCAGTATTGCTCGAGACTTGGCACATTTCCAAAATGATTTCCACCGACATACGATTGCGCGCTGGGGCCCAATCCAAGATACTCCTGTCCGTTCCAATATCGAAGATTGTGGGCACATGCCTGCCCCGGTTTGGCCCAATTCGACAACTCATACTGTTGGTATCCCATCGCGTCTAACCGTTCAATGGCTCTCTGCTGAAACACCCATTCTTTTTCAGGTTCCATCATATCTAGGAGACCTCGGCGAACCTCGGTCTGGAATCGAGTCCCCTCTTCCAAAGTCAGAGCATAACAAGAGAGGTGGGACGGATTTTGATCGCAGGCTTGAGTCAGCGTTCGATCCCATGACTGGATCGACTGGCCAGGAATTCCAAACAGAAGATCCAAATTGAAATTAGATAACCCTGCCTGTTTGATGCTTTGAATCCCCGCCAAAACCTGTTCCTTCGTACCGGAAAGACCTAATCTGGATCTTTCCTGAGGGTCAAAAGATTGCACGCCAAGACTCAGACGAGTGACCCCAGCCTGCTGAAGCCGCTCAACAGAAGCCGCCGTCAAGGATTCAGGTGTGGCCTCCACCGTCACCTCGCATCCCTTTGTCAGAGAAAACCCCTGGGCAATTCCCAATAGCAGGCCTGACAATTGAGCCGACGATAAGACAGTTGGAGTCCCGCCTCCAATATAGACTGTGGAAATCCTCCGTCCAGCAAAAGACGGATGCCCGGAATAGAGCGAGCATTCAGCTTCCAATGCGTGAAGAAATTGTTCTACCCGCTGATCCTGGTGCATCACCAGATAGAACGCACAAAAATGACATCGCTTCGCACAAAATGGTATGTGAACGTAAAGACCAAGATCGACTTCTGTTCCATTGGGCATAGAAGTTTGGACCATTTGATTTTCGAGCATAGTCATCTTACAAGCCGGTTACAACCACACTTCCCATCTGCCGAAACAAATACTGGTAGTAGAACAGCATCTCCATAAGTATTTGGATAGATAAACCAGCATAGCATACCTCTATGGGGAAACCATTCTCTTTTCCTGTCCTTGAAATCCTCCCAGCCGGGCTAAAACAAATTGAATTTTGTCGTGGTGGCTCAAAAGAAACAGAATAGGCTGTATATGGATAGCCAGCGTGAATCACGAACAGAGACGCATTCCTTTTTAGGGAATGAAGAGATGATTCAACTGTTTGGGCACACAGCTAGGTGCCTTCGTGATGCCGTTCGCGATAGAGCCGACAATCTCCATTGTTTTTCAAGAGATCAGCCACCTCTTTGACCATCGGTCGATTGCCGCAGACATATACTGCCAGAGAATCCCCGGCAGGGAGCTCCCTGAGCAGATCAGTAACGCGACCAATTTTCCCATCCCACTGTCGGCTAGGCTGTGACAGGGTGAGCAAAAATGAAAAATTCTTATGCTGGTTTGTCCACGCTTGGAGTTCATCAAGATAATAGATATCGGGTTCACTGCGCAGTCCCCAGAGCAACGTCATCGATCGGGAAGAGTGGGTTTCTAAGAGGGTGGCAATCATGGACCACAGAGGGGCGATGCCTGTTCCCGTTCCGACAAATATCAATTTCCGATTGGGGTCCTCCTGCAATACAAAGGATCCATAGGGTCCCGTGATCTGGAACTCATGCCCTACCTCATGTTCTAACAAAAAGGAAGAACCTTTCCCTTGATCGGCACTGTTGAGTAATAGGGAGAGGCGTTTCGAAGACCGTGGAGGTGAGGCCAGGGAGTAATACCTCAGGAAGGGATGCTCAGAGCCTCTCTCGGGAATAGTAACCGCAACAGCCTGACCGGGGAGGAAATGAAAAGTCTCAGGCTCTACCACCTCCAAAGTAATTTCTCGAATCTTCCGGGTCAGATGGCGAATCGAGAGCACCCGTACTCGGAATTGTTGGGAGTTCATGGTTAAGAATGTAGAGAATCTTTAGCCCTCTGGCAAGACCTGAACCTATCCCTTTACCTCATCAACCTACCATTATTGCCCCCTGAAAAATACAAAGCAGATGCCACCTGCAAAACGGTGGCATCTGCTTTGTATCATCCTCGGTACCCGGCTAGGCACCCAACGGATTATTTGGCTTCGATCTGAATCGTTCGGGCTTTAGCCTTTTCTTGCTTAGGAATCCTAATCGTCAAGACTCCCTTCTCATAAGCGGCTTTGGCCTCCTCAGGATTGACATCCGTTGGAAGTGAAAAACTTCTGGCGAACGTCCCATATTGGGCTTCCCGGATATGATAGCCATCGATCTGGTCCTCATGCTGCCCTTTTCGTACTCCACGAATTTGCAGCGTGTGATCCTTGACGGAGAGGGCCACATCTTTCAAATCAACCCCCGGCAATTGAGCCTCAATGGCCAAATGATCTTTGTCTTCGTACACATTGACGGCAGGTTGCCAGGTCAGAGTTTCTCCATTTCTATCATCCCACACTGGGCGCAATCCAAATGGTCGACTAAATAATCCGTTGACAGTTTTTTCCAATTCAGTATATGGATCCCATTTCACTAACATAGTTCTCTCCCTTTCTTCTCGATGATTGACCACATAGCACAGTCAACTTGTTTCCACCCAGCTGGGAACTGTGTTGCTTTGTAGATATTTAGATAATCATGGTTCCACAAAAGTCAACACCTCCCGGTGAATTTTCCTTTCGCATCCCCATGAAATCATACACCAATTTTATGCACGCCATCCTCAACAAAGATTGGGCCATGTACAGGGAAAGCGAACCGACGCACTCTAACAAAGGGTATAAAGAAAAGATGCGAGGGAAAACTATTCGAAAAGGAAAAACCAACCTGTAGGTAAAGAACCGGCGGGCGTTATCTATCAGCTAATCCGGCCAGATCCAATAAAAATGCATACATCATGGCTGTTTCCTCATACCGTTTAAACCGACCGGACGCTCCACTATGCCCGGCTTCCATATTCGTGACAAGAAGGAGGCGATGTGGATCAGTTTTGAAAGCACGTAACTTAGCCACCCACTTGGCCGGCTCCCAATATTGGACCTGTGAATCATGCAGTCCGGCAGTCACCAACAAATGCGGGTAGGCTTTTCGTTCGACATTGTCATAGGGGGAATACGATAACATATAGTTATAATAGTCCTGTTGATTCGGATCACCCCATTCATCATATTCCCCAGTCGTCAGGGGAATATTCGGATCTAACATAGTGGTCCCCACATCCACAAAGGGGACTTGGGCCACCACCCCATGAAAAAGATCCGGACGCATATTCATCACCGCCCCCATTAATAACCCCCCAGCACTCCCTCCTAAGGCGAACAGGCGCTGGGGGGCCGAATAACCTTGTTGGATAAGGAACTCGGCACAGGCGATAAAATCGGTAAACGTATTTTTCTTTTTGAAAAGTTTTCCATCTTCATACCATTGCCGGCCCAATTCCTCTCCTCCCCGAATATGGGCTATGGCATAGACAAAGCCACGATCAAGCAAACTCAGGCGAGAAATACTAAAACTCGCGTCCATACTGGCTCCATATGCTCCATAACCATAGAGCAGCAAGGGATGGGTGCCATTGCGAATAAACCCTTTTCGGTAGACCAAGGAAATGGGAATGGCAGCCCCGTCAGGAGCAGATGCCATAAGACGTTCGGTCTGATAATGACTTATCTGAAAATTACCCAGGACTTCTTCTTGCTTCAAAAAGACTTTCTCTCGAGTTTCCATATGATAGTCGTAGATAGTCATGGGAGTAGTCATAGAGGTATAGCCAAATCTGAGATAGGGTGTATCTATTTCCAAATTATCGCCCAAGGCTACTAGATAGGCCGGTTCTCCAAAATCTAATTCATGCGCCTGCATTTCGTCGCCTTGAAGAATGCGGAGGTGGATGAGTCCTTGCCGTCGTTCTTCCAGCACCAAATAATCCCGGAACAACTCGAATCCTTCTAAGAACACATTCTCGCGATGCGGGATCACTTCCTGCCACTGCGATTTTTCTGTGGCATTCCCTCTTGTCTTCATCAAGCGAAAATTCTTCGCTTGATCATTCGTTCGAATAAAAAAATGGTCCCCAAGGTGATCTACATCGTACTCATGCCCTCGTTCCCGTGGATGAAGCACCTGAAACGTTGCAGCTGGTGTCTCCGCATCCACATACCATACTTCGCTCGTCAAGGTTTGATGCGAAGCAATCAGAAGAAATCGCTTGGATTTGGATTTCGTCACATGAACGGAAAACGTGGGATCTGACTCTTCATACACCAGTTTATCTTGTTCAGGGTCGGTTCCCAATGTATGCCGATAGATCTGGAAAGATCGTAAGGTATCGGGATCTTGTCTGGCATACAACAGCGTTTGATTGTCATTTGCCCATTCGAAATTGCCGGTCACAGATGGAATCACTTCGGACCATGTTTCCCCCGTCGTCAGATGTTTGAAGCAAATGGAATAAATGCGGCGACCTTGTGTATCGATGGCATAGGCCAGAATGTCTTGACCGGAACTCACCATCCAATTGCCCAGGCTAAAATATTCATGTCCCGTCGCTAATACATTCCCATCCACCATGACTTCTTCCGGACTGGTCGAGGATCCCTTTTTCCGACAATACAGGGCGTATTCCTTTCCCTCTTCATACCGCGTGTAGTACACATAATCATCCTGCTTGAAGGGTACAGACAAATCGGTCTGCTTTATTCGCCCTTTGATTTCCTCGAACAGCGTTTGCTCAAGATCCTTCGTATGACTTCTCAGAGCTGCGGCATACGCATTTTCTGCTCGAAGATACTCTAAGACTTTAGGATTTTTTCGATCGTTGAGCCAATAATACTCATCGGTCCGAACATGGCCATGCTCCTCCAATCGATGAGAAATCCTTCTGGCTTGGGGAGGCGCGGGAAAAGGAGGGTTAGAATGGAAGAAACTTGTGGTCAATGACTCTTCCTCATTCTGTAACAAACGGGGTTAAGGAATTAGGCCTCATCAACATTCCTGGGTGTTTGGCGGATACGCTTTGTTTGAGTACGCTGCTTTTTTGCCTGTAAACGTTGTTCACGTATTCGGGTGGGAACACGCGTGGGAATTCGATTCGTAACCGGGCGCAAAGCCGAATGGAGCAACATCACAAATCTCTCTAATAAATCGGCACGATTCGCCGATTGCATTCGATAACGTTGGGCCTGCAAACGCAACACCCCCCGCTGATTGATTCGACGGCCTAGCCTTTCGGTAATTCTTCTTTTTTGGTAAGAGCTGAGAACAGCGGAATGGGTCACATCAAACTCCAAAATCATTCGGCTATTGACTTTATTAACATTCTGTCCACCAGGCCCCGCGCTACGAACCGCGGAAAAGCGGATTTCCGCATCCGGGATGGAGGTAGATAAATTGATCACAATGGCCATCCCAACACCTGTTCAAAGGGGCCTGTTGAAAAAGTCCGCCACCAGCGTTCTCGGGCCTGTATCGGCTTCGCCCTCACGGACTCCGTGTAGGCTCCGGGCGTCAAAGCCCCTGCGGCCTTGCCTGAGGAGAGATGCGTCTTGGCGCAGCCGGGTTGGGCGGGTGAGACAGCGGGCCTTTTTGAACAGGCCCCTGGCATGTGAAAATTCATGGAATTGACCATATGGGATCGGCGCTCTGAAAATTTTTATTTATTCAACAACATCTCAAGGACACTAGGAGCCTCTGACCTTCTAATGAGAAGAATGATGTTCCCTTTTCAGAAAAAATCCACAAAATAGACGGGACATTCAAAAACAATCAATTCCTTTTAACGAAGCCGCTGAAAAATTCCTCCCTTACACCTTACTCCATCATCTTCGGCCGAAATGTTCTTAGGCAAAAGATTTATTCGTCATTAAAGCATGTTTCAATAACTCCCCTTATCTTTGGGCAAGGGCCAATGAAATCAATCGGCCCTCACAAAAATCAGTCACACCCAATCACAAGGCCTTCCAAAATACCCCCTACACCCCCTTCTCGGCAATATTTAGGGTAATAGCGAATCTCACAATCATAAGCCGAACGAATTTCGTAGCACTGTGTTCTTTGAGTATGTGAGTAGCTATAACTACCTAAACAGACAAAAGCAGGAGCCGATCAACTCCTGCTTTTGTCGCAGCCACTCCGTCTTTACCAAAAATGAATCAGACTCTAAATAATTAAGTAAAACATCTTATTTTAGGCAATTTCACCTAAAATAGTGTTTTACCTTATTTCAGCCAACATAACTTTCACGGGAGCCGCTTTTAACTTGTTCAGCGCAACAACTTCGATTTGACGGATCCGCTCACGAGTCACCGACATAGAACGCCCAACTTGCTCAAGAGTCCAGGGCTCATCCACCCCAATTCCAAACCTTAAACGAACGACCTGTTGTTCACGGGGAGTTAAATTCTGAAAGATTTTCTCCAACCACATTGCGTTGGATTTACGTGAGACCTCTTCATCCGGGGCATGACAATTTAAATCAGGAATCAGTTCTCCTAACTCAGTTTCTCCATCCACTGCCGCAGCATCCAGGGATATCGGTTCTTGAAACGCTTCAATGGTCTCCTTGACTCGGTCGCCCGTCATATCTAATTCGCGCCCAATTTCCTCAAAGGTAGGCTCTCGATCAAATTGCTGTGCTAATCGTTGACCCATTTTTGCAATTTTAGTGGACGCCTCATTCGTATGTACCGGCACACGAATGGTACGACTTTGATCCGCCACTGCCCGCGTAATCCCCTGACGAATCCACCAGGTGGCATAGGTACTGAATTTAAAACCTCGGGTATAATCAAATCGCTCTGCAGCTTTCATCAAACCAATATTTCCTTCTTGCACTAAATCCAAAAAGTTTAACCCACGACCCAAATACCGTTTGGCGACATCCACCACAAGCCGAAGATTTCGCTGCACCAATTCATCTTTAGGCTGTTCAATCTCTACCCGGACGTTTCGGATCGAACGGAGGACTTTTCCAGCCAGCTGACTAATCTTCCTCCCCTTTTTCCCCTCAACGGCAGCTAAAGATTGTAAAGTCGATACGCATCCAGCTATCTCTTCAATCACAGGGGAGGAAAATCCTTTGAGGTTGGAACATTGTTGCAACTTCTCCCGAACCGACTCGACCTCCTGCTGCTTTTTGATTTTCCTGGACAGTTGAAGCGCCCTTTGCAATTGCAAACGAAGATCCATCGTGCCTTGATAGAGTCTTGTTGCCAACCCCAGTTCTTCGTCCCGATTTAAAAGTGGGCGGGAACGAAATGCCCCAAAGTACATCGATTCTAAATTCCTGGCACCGGGTTCAGAAGCAGCCTTTTCTCGCTCATGTTTGTTGCTGTTGCCATCCGTCCACTTCGGAAATTTTTGTAGCAAGCCGGGAATGCCTTTCTTGGCTCCGCCGTTGCGTTTATAGGAAGCATGATTTCTTCGAATGCTAGGACATGATGAAGCGGCTTGAAGAGTAGTCATACAAATTCCCCTTTCCGACAATAAAACTTAAAGGGTGAGACATGCCCATACTGGGCATGTGTAAACATCAGGACAGCACAGCCAAACAGAGGAAATCCCCTGTACCTTGAAATAAAGACCTCGTTGGATCCATGTTTAAAAGACATAAATGCGATATCCCCCGGTCTTGTCATTTCCCTTGCATGGCGTCCGTGCCCACCTGTTCGATGATACAGGTATAGATGTATCACCTCGACATGAAAGGGAAATTAAGGAAATATTAAAACCTTTTAATGGAAAAAACGGGGGAAGGACCTACACCATCACTGCGGAGGACGCTAAAGGAAGGCAGACGGTAAAACAAGAACCACCCTGGGTGGTACTCTTCATCTCGATGGTCCCATGGTGAACCTCAACAATCCATTTGCAAATCGATAACCCCAATCCCGTCCCTTTTGCGGCATGAGCACGAGCCTCATCCGTACGGTAAAAACGATCGAAGACCCTCTCTTGATCTTCTGGGGCAATACCAATTCCGTGGTCTCGAATGACCAATTTTCCTTGGCCACCGGAAACGGTTAATGAGAGTTCTACGGTTTGCCCTTTTTGAGAATATTTCACGGCATTGTCGAGGAGATTCAACAATAATTCGCGCAACCGCAGATCATCTCCTTGAACCACCACCGGCTCGACAACCTCAAGAACCGTCTGGATGTGGCGTTCTTCACCCAAAACCTGGGCCTGTTGCTGAATTTCTCGAACTAAATCATCTAATTGCACGGGAACCATTTTTAGTTTAATTTCCCCAAGATCGGCACGCGACAAAAACAACAATTCATCCACAATTCGGCTCATGCGATCAATCTCTTCCAAATTACTCTCCAAGACCACTCGATAATCCTCCGCTTGTCGAGGGCGCCGCAACGCCAACTCCGTCTCTCCCTTGGTAATGGTCAGCGGTGTTCGAAGTTCATGGGAAGCATCAGCACTAAACTGTCGAATTTGCCTAAACGACACTTCTAAGCGACCGATCATGTCATTAAATGTTGAAGCCAATTGGCCGATTTCATCGTTTGAATGGGGTGTACGGATTCTTTGGGTCCAATCTCCAGCGGCAATACGCTGCGCGGCTTTGGTAATCGCATGCACGGGACGAAGAGCCCGGCCGGCCAAAAACCATCCACCTCCTAACGACACCAACAACGCCAACGGAGAGGCGATATACAAACCCACTAATAGCCGATGCAACATTCGGTTCGTTGATTGCAGAGATGTCCCCACCCGTAAGATATTCACAAGCCGATCCCCCTGACGAATGGGGACCGATAGCAATCGAAGTGGAACGCCATTCTCGAATTGCACCGACTCAAAGGTGGAATGGCCTTCAAGGGATGCGCGAAAGGATGGCTGACTCAATGGGATTTCCCGGCTTTGGATATTGGCCGACTGAATCGTCACCTGGCCTGCTGGCCCAAAAATTTGAAAGAACTTATCCAATAACGCGATTTCTGGAAAGTCTTGTGATAAGTCTTCAAAAATTAAAAAGGGGCCAAAGCGATGTTCACCCAGCGTCCGTATCGCCACGGCCGCGGCCTCATCCAATGAGGCGTCCACCTGTTCCCGAAGGGCGCGGGACATCACCAGATACAAGGACACGGCAAAAAGAACCAGAATGAGAGCCAAGGCCGATCCATACCACAAGGTCAACCTCACTCGGATTGAGGTATTCTTCACGCGTCGGACCTCATTATATATCCGCTCCCCCGTATGGTCTGAATCAGATTGCGTTCTCGTCCTTTATCAATCTTATTTCGTAAATAACTAATATAGACATCAATGACATTCGTAAACGTATCAAAATCAAGGTCCCATACATGCTCGGTAATCATCGAACGCGTCAACACCCGCCCAGCATTTCGCATTAAATACTCTAACAAGGCATATTCTTTTGTCGTAAGTTCAAGACGTTGGCCTCCCCGTGTCACCTCACGAGTGACGGGATTGAGTATCACATCATCTACTTGAAGGAGCCCGGTTGGCGCCCCTCCAGCCCGTCGAAGCAGCGCTCGAGCTCTCGCGAGCAATTCTTCAATAGCAAAGGGTTTCGTTAAATAATCATCCGCACCCGCATCTAACCCTCTCACTCGCTGATCCACCTCTGATCGTGCCGTCAAAATGAGCACGGGTGTTTTCACTCCACTTGCCCGAGCACGTTTCAACACTTCCACTCCAGGCAATCCCGGCAACATTAAATCAAGGACAATGAGGTCATAATTCACGTTTTGCGCCCAATCTAACCCACTAGATCCATCGGGGCAGACATCCACGGCATAGCTTTCTTCTTCCAAGGCCCTACGAATGAAGGAGGCTACCTTGGGTTCATCTTCAACCACTAAAATACGCATAATAGAAAAATCTTACCATTTGGATAGGGGAATCGAGAAGGGGAAAAGAAATGGTGAAGAGAAGCCTAACCGTGAATGTCTACCAGGGGACTGTTGAAAAATTCAAAAATTTTTGAGCGTTAGTCCCATCCGACTGATTCCATGAATCATCACAAGCAAGGGGCCTGTTCCAAAAGGCCCGCTGTCTCATCTGCCCAATCCGTCTGCGCCAAGACGCATCTCTCCTCAGGCAAGGCCGCATGGACTTTGATGCCCGGAGCATACACGGAGTAGGTGAGGACGACACAGGCCCGAGAACGCCGCTGGCAGACCTTTTCAACAGGCCCCCAGCAGGTACAAGGACTCAAACAACCAAGCCCCCAATCAAAAAAACGGCCCCGTCATATACATGACGGGGCCGTGTGCCTCCCAGATAGATCCATCCTTCTTAAAGATGATCGACTAAACTACGAAGTTTGTGGCTACAACTTGGATGCCGGAGTTTCTTGAGGGCCTTGGCTTCAATCTGACGAATCCGCTCACGAGTCACATCAAAGTCTTGCCCAATTTCCTCAAGCGTATGATCAGTGCTATCTCCAATACCAAAACGTTTCCGGATCACGGTCTCTTCCCGTGGAGTGAGCACCCCTAAGGCATTGGCAATCTGCCGTTGCAGATCATACCTATTGGCAGCATCCATAGGTGAAACTGCATTTTTATCTTCAATCAGGTCGCCTAACTGGCTATCTTCTTTTTCTCCAATTGGGGTTTCAAGAGAAATCGTCCCCTTAGAAATATCCAACATCATGCGGACCTTTTCAGGGGTTAAGCCCATCCGCTCAGCAATTTCCTCGGGAGTCGGTTCACGGCCTAATTGTTGGACCAACTGCCTGCCGGTTCGAGCCAATTTCGTATTGGCCTCAATCATATGGACGGGAATTCGGATGGTACGCGCTTGATCAGCAATGGCACGAGTCACACCCTGCCGAATCCACCAGGTGGCATAGGTACTAAATTTATACCCCCGCTGATACTCAAACTTGTCGACGGCTCGCATCAACCCGATATTGCCCTCTTGAATCAAATCAATAAATTGCAAACCCCGATTCGTATATTTTCGCGCAATACTCACCACCAACCGCAAGTTGGCTTCAATCAACTGGGCTTTCCCGCGTTTCACCTTGTCTTCGAAATTTCCTAAGAGAGCCAGGGCCGATTTAAATTCATCCAAGGGCATGGACAGGACTTCATTCTCGATCCTTTGCATAGAAGTCTTACCAGCTTGAACTTTGGTCTTTAATACTTCAATCTCTTCTGGAGTCAGCTGGGGTTTTCGCTTACTCACGCTCCCTTTTGAGACCCCTTTAGATTTTTTCCCGATGATTTGCATGCCCTCTTGGCCGGCCAGGCCTAATTTTTTCACATGGCGCGCGACCATCTGTTCCGTAGAACGGATCTCCAGCCCCAAGTCTTTGACCCGCTTCAACATTTGATCCTTCACTCGTAGATGTAAGCTCAAAGATTCAATTTGATCCACATACTGATCGGTCACCACAGTTAATCGTTTATCTATTTGGACCTTTTTGGCTTTGGCGGTTCGTTCCTGACGTTTCTGCGTATACAGAGAAAGCAACGTTCGCCCAAGTTTTCGAATGGTGGCTAAACTCTCAAGGGATCGGAGCCGAAGTTCTTCATCTTCCTGTTCACTCGTGACGGCTTCTTCTTCTACGTCTTCTTCATCCAATGTCTCCTGCAATAACACAATATCCCGTACTCGAATTTCCTCTTGTTTCAACTGATCATGTAGGGATTCGAGATACTGAATGTTCACCGGCATTCCGTAGACAGCACAAGCCAATTCACGCTTACCTTCCTCAATATGCTTTGCGAGTTCAATTTCCCCTTCCCGAGTAAGTAAAGGTACCCGCCCCATTTCTTTCAGGTACAACCGAACAGGATCGTCAATACGAGTAGGTTCGCCGGGCGTTAAATCAATATCCAAGGACGGATCAGGTTCTTCGTCAGAATCATCGGAATCCTCTACTCCCACACTTTTCTTAAGAGCAGACATCTGCAAGGCTACCTTTTTCGAAGAATCCATCACATGAAGATTTGCCGTCTGCAACGCACCTAAGACCGAAGCCAATTGATCAGAAGTAATTTGATCTGTTGGAAGAATTTGGGTCAAATCTTTCAACAGGAGATGCCCTTTAGACCGCCCAACCTCAAGCAACCGATCCATCGCCTCCGTCAATGTCGTTGTTTTCCCCATAAGGTGGCTCCTTAGAAATTAAGTTCTTGTACCAATCATAACACTTTTCTCGTCATCCCCACGGCTGACCCTCAGGTATAGAGAGTCCATTCCCACATAGGACTTTTTCGTATTCGGCAGTTCGTTAATGTGTTAGGGAAGGAAGAATGACGGAAATACACAACACGAGAGATCCGCCTACGTATAAAAAGACACTTCATCCACTGACGAGGCGAAATCAGGAATATGACCTACTATCTTAGAAAATTTAAAGAATTGTACAAAGACACAATTTGAAAACACTATACGAAAGATCTTCATACAAAGTAAAGGGAGGCAGCTAAGTGAGTGACAAAATTTAGTATTAATACTTAAAATTTTAAATGGAAATTATGGCATAAAGTAAGGAGCCATCCACGGCGTTTATTCACAACTATATAATTTTATTACACTTATTTTCCACTAATAGCAAAAACTATCCAATCTCAGACGCCAACCGCCCCCATAGACTCATAAGAAACCTTTAAGTATGGCATCGCATATCCGACAAGTAAACAAAGATTTTTAACACATTTTCTAAAAAGCTCGAGAAACAACACAATTTCGAGAAGGACTTCCCCATGATTAAACTTCTATTAGTGGGGGATGACCATAATGAGGCAGAGGTCATCTCAAATATGCTTAAGGAGGGACTCCAAAATCAATTCACGCTAGGGCATTGCCTCTCGGTTGCTGATGCCTTAGATGTCGTTCAAAAACGGCCTTTCCAAGCCATTATACTGGATTTGCACTTACCCAAGGGGCAAAGTTTCGAATCGATTCCACAGTTCATTCAATATTGCCCTGGGGCTCCCATTTTGGTTCTCAGCGGAGCAGACGATGAAGACCGTGCAATTCAAGCAGTCCAAAGCGGCGCCCAGGACTATTTAATCAAAGGACAGACCAGTAGCTCCACCCTGTGCCGCGCAATCCGGTACGCGATTGAACGCCATCGAGCGACCCAACGCATTACCCAATTGGCCCATTATGATCACCTGACTGGATTAGCTAACCGTGGCCTCTTCTATGAACGGTTAAACTGTGCGGTAGCTCGATGTAACCGAAATGATATGGCCATGGCTCTGATGTTTCTGGACCTTGATCATTTCAAAGAAATCAACGATACCCTCGGTCATGAATGTGGGGATTCCCTACTTAAAACCATCGCTACCAGAATTAAAAAATGCATCCGGGAAATTGATACTGGCGTTAGATTAGGTGGTGATGAGTTTGCAATATTGCTGGAACAAATTATTTCCGTTGAGGATGTGGCTGCGGTGGCCCAACGCATTCTCCACCTCCTGGCCCAGCCGGTTATGGTCAATCACCATCAATTGCATGTCACGGCAAGCCTCGGCATCACCATTTATCCCTGGGATAGCGCCAACCCTCAAGAACTCTTGTCTCACGCCGATGCCGCCATGTACCGAGCCAAAGCGCAGGGGGGAAACAATTATCAGTTTTATACGGCCGGGATGAAAACGGCGGGCTTGGATGGCTCAACGCTCGAAAACGAACTTCGCCGAGCTTTGGCAAAGCAAGAGTTTCTTCTGCACTATCAGCCACAACTTGACCTTCGCACGAAACAAGTGATTGGAATGGAAGCACTGTTGCGATGGCATCACCCTTATCAAGGACTCGTCGGGCCTAATCATTTTATTCCACAGGCCGAAGAAAATGGCATGATTATTCCCATTGGAGAATGGGTCCTTCGAGCGGCCAGCAAACAAGCCAAATACTGGTTGAAACAGGGCTTCCCTACCCCCTGTGTCGCAGTCAACCTTTCGGCCCGACAAATTCATCAGGGAAATTTACCTGCCTTAATCCAAAAGATTCTTGAGCAATCACATTTAGAACCTCAATATCTCAAGTTAGAGCTCACGGAAACATTTCTCATTCATGAAACAGAAGACACCATCCAAACCCTCCGCGAACTCAAGGCCATGGGCGTCCACCTCTATATAGATGATTTCGGCGCGGGCTATGCTTCACTTCGGTATCTCAAGTCCTTTCCCGTCGATGGCATCAAACTCGACCAAAGCCTGATCCAACATCTTCCCCATAACACCAATGACGCGGCCATTGTGGATGCAGTCATTTCCCTGGGAAAAGCGTTGGGGCTACAAGTCATCGCAGAAGGGGTGGAGACCAGGGAACAAGCTGAGTTCCTGGAAGAACATGGCTGTGATGCCATGCAAGGATACTGGATTGCCCCGCCCCTCCCCGCTAACGAGAGCGCGCAACATTTGGTCCACACCTAAAGAGATTTCGGACTTCCGGGCTCCTCGCCGTCTTTAGCCCAACCTCACCCATCAAATGTTGTCCCTTGCCTTCAGGGCCTGTTGAAAAAGTCCGCCAGCGGCGTTCCCTGCCTTCGCCGGAGCGGCTTCGCGCAGGCAGGTCGGGCCTTTGTCGTCCTCACGAGTTCCGTAAACACTCCGGGCGCCAAAGCCCCTGCAGCCTTGCCCGAGGGAAAGCACGTCTTGGCGTGCACGGGCCGGGAGGGTAAGACAGGGGGCCTTTTTGAACGGACCCCTTGCTTGTAAATGATTCATAGAATCGGTCAGGTTGGATTGGCGCACTGAAAATTTTAAATTATTCAACCGTCCCCTTCACCAAACCCATCGACTCAATAAATTTCACTAGGCAAGAACCTTTCAACACCATCCTTTCGGTTGGCAAATCTTGCAAAACCGCTTATTTCCAACGTATGATCAGGTATTCTCACATCGGAATTCCCATGGTTTCCATGCATGTTATGAATCTTCTCTCCTTCCATATTGAACTTCAATTTATGAATTTCTGATTCATCTCATGCCAGCTATTTGTCCGGCGGCAAGCGAAAAAATCATACGC
>JAZFZJ010000343.1:0-2261 GCA_036443915.1 Nitrospirales bacterium | reverse complement strand
ATATGGGATGAGCCGAGGATTGTGTCCGCAATGCATGTGTATAACGTGACTCTGTCAGATTGGTTGTTACTTGTGGAGGTCTTTATCAAGGCCGAGACGGTGTTTCGAGAACAGAGGCGTTCGATTCATAAGATCTATGATGTGTGGCGAATGAAAATGCCAGGTGGGAAATCACAATAGAATGCGACCATTTATTTCAGGTAGATGGTCTGTCCGGTTTGAGCTGCCTGATAACAGGCCTCGGCCAATTTCACCGCGCGCAGCCCCTCTTCCCCAGTGATGGGAACCGGTTCTTGAGTTTGAAGGGCGTGGAAAAAATCTCTGAGCATTGGGATGAGCGTGGGAGTGGCCGGTACGAGATCTTGAGAAATGAGTGTTCCTTGCTGCTTGAAGGTTTGAACGACGCCGTTTGTCCAATCAGCCTTGACCCGTCCCTTCGTCCCCACAATTTCAACATGGGTGACCCGACCCATGTTCACTCGTGAGATATCCAAATGACAAGGTATGCCCGAAAGAGTTGTCAGAGTGACCTCTGACCGTTGCTCGGGTGTGTTCGGAGAGGGCCCAGTCATTTCTGCGGAGACTGTGAGAATCTCTTCCTGTGTCACGACACGAATCCAATCCAGAAGGTGAACACCAAATTCCAAGAGAACTCCAGGAGTCGTTCCCTTTGCCATAATATCCTGTGGCTGAGCTTCCAATCGCATGGTGCCAGCTAGGGATTGCCAAGGGCCTAAGGTTGAACCAATCTCTCGGAGTTTATGAAGGGCAGGTTCATATCGCAGCGTGTGAGCGGTCATAATAGGGACGCCTGCGTGTTTTGCGGCGTCGACAATGTGCTGCCCTTCTTTCGAATTCAATGACAGGGGTTTTTCCAGGAGGATGGCTTTCCCATGTTCGATCGCTTCTAAGGCAATGGGCACATTCAAAGAGGGAGGGGTCACCACCAGCACGGCGGAGATGGCGGAATCAGCTATAAGGTCCCGATAGTCTGGGAAAAATCGAACACGATGGTGTGTTGCTAGCCGACGGCCTTCGTCTCTATGTTTTCGGCTAATGGCGACAAGTTTTCCGCCGGTTTGGTCTTTGACAAGATGCTGGAGATACCGACTTCCGTGCCGTCCAAGGCCAATGAGTCCCACGGGTATGGGTACGTTCAATGGTTGCTCCTGTGGTGGTTCACGCTGGGTATGACGAGGGAATTCGTTTAGTTATCCAAGTTTACTCGATTCGGATAAAACACACAGGATCCCCCACGAGAGCCGTAGGATAGGTTTTGGGGTCAATGTGGTATGAGTGTTTGTGGGTTTCACACCAATTCACGATCCAGGGAATTTCTTCCACCGAGATTGTGAGCAATCCTGGCGTGGTCAGTTTGGCCATGCAATTCGCGAATAATAGAATTCCCGCCTCCCGTTCGTGTGAAAAGGCTGCTGTGTCGAATGCCAGAGGGTCCGCACGGCCGTAGGAAAAAAGGACCGACAGATTGGGAAATTCTTCCGGGTCATTCAAGACGCTGACGATCCAAAGATGATCAAACATGCCGGTTACGGTTTCTGCTGAACCATAGCAAAAGGATAGGCCGCTTCCCTCCCCAGCTTGGTTCAGAATATCCACCTCGGCTTGCCGAAGATTATAGGGGCACACCGTGCGATTCAATTCCAGGCGTTCCATGAGCAAAACAGGAATTTCTGGAACCCCTGCGCCTACGTACAAACTCCGTCCCTGGGGTGGTAACCGGGCTTTGAGAACTTTCGCAATCGTGATCCCCATTTTCTGGCATGGCTCTCGGCGATCTTCCCAAAACGCGTCTCCGCCTTCGTCACAATAAATTGGTCCGAGGGCTTCGTAATCGAGAGCCTGATAGATTTGCTTAATCTGTTGAGTGGTTTTTTGGGAAAGTCGTGGTGTTCTCATAGATGGTGGAGGGGCCGTTGTCAGTACATTGTCCCTTTTTTTGCCTTACATTAGGCAGAGGACGCAAAGGGTTTGGCGAGCAGTTTTCTCACTGCGGACCAAAGTCTCATTCCCCTTGCTAGACTTGGCCAAAGTATCGAATTGGTGTAATCATTACCATCTTTCCCAAGGACACTCTTTAACGGAGAAGTTCCATTTCCAAAGCGGGTAAAACAGTTCCCTCATTCTGCGTGCAGGCCCTAAATTTTCCCTAGGTGGAACATTGGGTTTTAGCGTTCTGAATTAATGTTTTCATCGGATTTTCCCCAACCAGTAGTATGACTTGCACGCAATAGCTTGCTTTA
>JAZFZJ010000342.1:0-12393 GCA_036443915.1 Nitrospirales bacterium | reverse complement strand
AATTCTACAGACAAAGCGGTTGCGAGTTTTTTGACCATACGGCGTCTTTTTTGCGCCCAACTGCCGTCTCTAGGTTTAATTATTCCCGTGAAAATTCCCAGGTGTAACGTTATCCAGAGGGTTTCCCTTCAAGAGAAATCCTTATGGAACGAATTTGGCGGGCCCTACAGTGTTTAGAAGGCCGTGGACCTGAACGTATGGATAGGGTTACGTTGGTATGTTTGGCTAAGGTAGTGGTCTGATGAAAGCGTCGGCGAAAAAATTTTAAAGAGGTTGGTTGGGCGGCGAGCGCTTTGTCCCAAGGCCGAAACAGGGAAAGGTAATAAGACGCTTTAGGGCGTCTTTTGGAAAAAGGGAGGTTCCGCGAACCTTTCCTGGAACCCTAAAGCGTGTGGAAAAAACGAAATTAAAAGAGTCCTTGGCTTTCCAGTAGGTTTACAATGCGTAACGCGGCTTGTTCCGTGGTTTCCCGGGAGCCATCAATGATGATTTCAGCATCGTCCGGCCGTTCGTAGGGGGAATCAATGCCCGTGAAATTCTTGATTTCACCGGCGCGAGCTTTTTTATAGAGGCCCTTCACGTCCCGCATTTCACAAACCTCAAGGGGCGTGTCGATGAATACTTCTAGAAATTCCCCATCCTCCACCATCATACGGGCCATTTCCCGTTCACTTCGGAACGGAGAGATAAACGAGACGAGGACAATGAGGCCCGCATCGACCATCAATTTGGCCGTTTCCGCAACGCGGCGAATATTCTCAACTCGATCCGCGTCTGTGAAACCCAAATCTCTGTTAAGGCCATGGCGAACATTGTCGCCATCCAGTAAATAGGTGTGCCGACCTAGTGAATGAAATTTCTTCTCAACCAGATTCGCAATTGAAGACTTACCTGCGCCCGACAATCCGGTAAACCATAGGATGAACGGTTTTTGCTTATTCAGCCCTGCGCGAGCCTCTTTATGGATGTCGACGGATTGCCAATGAATATTATCGGCTCGACGCAAAGCAAAGTCGATAACACCTGCAGCCACTGTGGCATTGGTATATCGATCAATTAGAATAAAGGAACCTGTCTGCCGGTTCTCATGATACGGATCGAACGAAACGGCCTGATCGAGGGAAAAATTACAGACGCCCACTTCATTTAGGTTTAATGTTTTCGCGGCCAGGTGTTCCATTGTGTTCACATTGACCTTATATTTAAGAGCACTCACCTGCGCCGATATCCTCCGCGTGCCAATTTTAATCAGGTAATGACGGCCAGGCAGTAAGGGGTCCTCATGCATCCAGATGACTTTGGCTTCGAACTGGTCGGCCGTTGCAGGCCGTGCTTTTGAGTCACTGAGTAATTCACCGCGGCTGATGTCGATTTCATCTTCTAAGGTCAACGTGACCGCTTGGCCTGAAACGGCAAGATCCAAATCTCCGTCAAACGTGACAATCCGTGAAACTCTACTCGTTCGCCCAGAAGACGGCGCGATGACCATATCTCCCGGTCGAATAGACCCACTGGCAATCGTTCCCGAAAAGCCACGAAAATCTAAATTTGGTCGGTTGACCCACTGAACCGGCATTCGGAAGGGTTTGTTGGTCGCGTCCTGCTGTATCTCGACCGTCTCCAAGTGTTTCATAACCGTAGGACCGTGGTACCAATGGGTGTTCAAACTCTCATTAAGGACATTGTCCCCTTTTAGAGCAGAAATGGGGATGGAAACAATTTCATCAAAACCCATTTGGCTGGTCCAGTTTTCATAATCCTCTTTGATGGTGTCAAAATGTCTTTGCGAATAGTCCACCAAATCCATTTTGTTGATCGTAAGGATGATTTTCTTAATACCGAACAGCGAAACAATATAGCTATGGCGCATGGTCTGTGTGAGCACGCCCTTACGGGCGTCAACCATGATAATAGCCAGGTCAGCGGTTGAGGCGCCGGTAGCCATGTTACGCGTATATTGTTCGTGGCCAGGTGCATCTGCAACAATGAATTTGCGTTTGTCGGTGGTGAAGAACCGATAGGCTACATCGATGGTAATGCCCTGTTCGCGTTCCGCTTGCAGTCCATCCACGAGCAAGGCATAGTCAATCTCGCCGCCTTGCGTTCCGACCCGTTTGCTTTCAGATTCCAGCGCGACCAATTGGTCTTCAAACACCAGCTTTGAGTCCCACAATAATCGGCCGATGAACGTGCTTTTGCCGTCATCGACACTGCCGCACGTGATAAAGCGCAAAAGACTTTTTTCTTCCTGGGTTTTGAGATAGTCACTAATGCCTTGAGGAATGAGGCGGGACGATGTGGCCATTAGAAATATCCTTCTTGTTTTTTCTTTTCCATGGACCCGATTTCATCGCGATCTATCAGGCGACCTTGACGTTCAGAAGTTCGGGAAAGCAACATTTCTTGAATAACCTCTGACAATGTTGAGGCGGTCGACTCAATGGCCCCTGTTAGGGGATAACATCCAAGTGTGCGGAACCGCACAGACCTCATCATAGGCTTTTCATCAGGTTGCAAGGGGATTCGGTCGTCATCAACCATCACCAGCATACCATCGCGTTCGACCACCGGCCGTTCCTTTGCAAAATAGAGCGGGACGACCGGGATATCCTCAAGATAAATATATTGCCAGACATCGAGTTCAGTCCAGTTGGATAATGGAAACGCCCGAATGTTTTCGCCATTTCGTACACGCGTGTTGAAAATATTCCACATTTCGGGGCGTTGGTTCTTAGGGTCCCATCGATGCGTGGATGTACGAAACGACAGGATGCGTTCTTTTGCCCGCGACGCCTCTTCATCGCGCCGAGCTCCGCCAAAGGCCGCATCATATTGGTATTTATCTAGGGCTTGCTTGAGTGCCTCCGTTTTCATCACATCGGTGTAAAGGGCTGACCCGTGGGTAAAGGGATTCATGCCTTTTTCAAGACCGCTCGCATTGGTATACACGTGAAGGGAAAGATTATGTTCTGCCACCACTTTTGTACGGAACTCGATCATTTCGCGAAATTTCCAGGTTGTATCCACATGCAAGAGAGGAAAGGGCAGTTTTGACGGATAAAAGGCTTTTCGGGCCAAATGGAGCAAGACCGAAGAATCCTTCCCGATAGAATATAACATCACCGGATTTTCAAATTCGGCGACAACCTCACGGAAAATATGAATGCTTTCAGCTTCTAACTGGCGTAAATGGGTGAGCGTTGATGAGGTCATTTGGGTTCGTTTGGACTCTTTCTACAGGCAATCTAGTCGCAGAGTCACCCCAGAAGAGGAATAACGACATTATTACCGTGGTTTAGGAAGATTATCTCACAGATTCACGACTTGGGAAGGATAAAGATATGAGATTGTTGGGGGCCATCCCATCCTATCCCATTGGGTTGAAATGTGGGCCAGTTGTTTAGTATCCACCATTTCGGCTGTTTTGGGTATGTTGGGTCAAAGTGATAGGGATGATGTCTATCTCCCCATTCGTTCGGATTGAAACTGGACAAACTTTAATGTTGGGAAGGTTGAAAAAGCATGCCCTCGCGAAGGCGCAGGGTCCGTCACCGGCGTTCCCTGCCTTCGCCGGGCCTACTCCGCCGAAGGCTACGAAGGCCGGGAGCGGCTTCGCGTTTACGCGCTATAAAGCGCTTCACCGCGCAAGCGTGCAGGCAGGTCCGTCTTTTGTCGTGCTCACGTACTCATTCGTACGCTCCACGCGCCAAAAGCCCTGCGGCCTTGCTCGAGGAAAGGCACGTCTTGGCGTGCATGGGCTGGGCGGGTGAGAAAGCGGGCCTTTTTGAACAGCCCCTGTTCCTTCCTGACACTTGAGAGATTCGGGCAGTATTCGCCAATTTGAAAATTTTTGCTCTATTCAATAGACCCTTTATAGAAACGCATTCGGGTAAATATGGAAATAACTATACCTCTGCCTCACCGTTTCTCCCTCCCTATCGCGAAGCAAGGGGAAGAGGAAAAGTTTGCCCCAAGGTTCTCACGTTGAGGCTAGGTGTCGACTTCTATAGGCGGTCGGTGAGTGGTATCTCGGATGAAACCGGAATAGGAAGGATGCGACCCCGTGGTCCAGGAATTCAGAGAGAGTTCAATGGGAAATTCCTGGCCATTTTTCCGCATTCCATGGAGTGGCACTGTTTTGCCTATGACCTTGGTTTCCCCTTTTTTATTCACTCGTTCTAGCCCTTTGGTATGGGCCTCTCGATAGCGAGGCGGCATGATAATCGTGAGGGGTTGCCCAAACACTTCCTCGGCAGTATATCCGAACATTAATTCTGCGGCACGGTTCCATGCCATAATGCGTCCGGTGTGATTCGCCAAGACAATGGCATCCGTAGCGGTTTGAAAGACCGCTTGAAATCGTATTTCGCTTTCCATCAAGGATTGATTGGCCCGTTCCATTTTTTTTGCCATAATATGAGCCTTCAGGGCTTGACGAATCGTGGTTTTAATTTCTGAGCGGTTAATAGGTTTGTGCAAATAGGCAAAGGCACCTTGATCCTCCAGAGGGCCGATCACGGAATCGAGGGTGGTGAAACTTGTCAGGATAATGATGGGGAGATCTGGCCTGTATCCCGTCATTTTTTCCATAACCAATAAACCATCCATGTCAGGAAGGCGGACATCAAGAAGAACCACGTCATACGGGTGTTCTTTAATGGCCTCCAAGGCGCTGGCGCCTGTTGAGGTTACGTCAATACGGTACCCTTCAGGTTTCAGGAGATCCTGTAAGGTGAGGAGAATATCCGGCTCGTCGTCAACCAGGAGAATGGTTGACGATAAATTGGGGGAAAGGTTCGACATAGAATACCCAGATGTCCTAATGTTCCGTCTCAGATAATTCGTGGGGTAAGTCTAGCTAAGAAAGATGGCCTATTCATCTTTTAACCGATGTTAGATTAACCGATTGCAGATTCAGGATGCTAGAAACGTGTGGCCTCGGGTGTGTCATTAAGGTGACCAAAGCCAGGGTTCTATGATGAGATGACAAGCAATCCATGTACCATTTACAAACCCATGGGCAGTGGTTTTGCGTAAATCCTTGTTTAACTATCAATTTCTGGGAAATGTGTGGGGATTGCAAAGACATGGTGGCGAGCTAAATTCATGTATCGGCAATGATTTTGGATATCCGTTTGGATACACTAATTTATCTAAACGGATATACGACAAGGAAGAGGAAATTCTTCAATTTTCCACAAGATGATAGACAGAGGGAGCGTGAAATGTACCGTGTGGTATAACTATTTTCAAAATTCATACACCCCACGCCCTTCCTCGCAATGTGTTTGTTAATTAAGAAAATAGCTATAACTATTGCAAGAGTTTTCAATTGGGACCTCCAGGCTGCTAGGTATAATGGACCCTTTACCAATATCCAGGGCATGCTTTTTCAATGTGCTGTTTTCATGTATAGGGTGGACTTCCAAGATCATACATGAGGGTGGGGATTGTCTCTCTTGAGTTCATGAATGGTTTGTGGCGGGCAGGCTTCGTTGTATTGAGGGACAGGAGGCCATCTCAATCCTCATTTTTTGTGAGCCAACCAATTTAAGTAGGAATTGTAGGAAGGGATGAAGGCTGAAGGGTTTGTTGAATAATGCAAATTCTCTTCCATTGGCATCTCCATTGGAAGTCCCCTCCTATCAGAGTAGGAGGGAATGTTCAAAAAGTGCCGCTGGCTAACCCGTCAACCCCGTTCGTGCCATGACCCCGCTTTTCTCGATGAAGGCGGCGCAGGGCTTATGGTGTTTGGCAGGTCACAAGCCGTTGTTTGGCGGGTGGAGCGTATGTGATCCCGACAAAGGGGGGAGAAGGCCGCTGGGGGGAGTCTTCGGGAATCCCCAGGACAAACTTTTTCCACATTCCCCTGAGGAATAGGTTGAAACGATGGGTAAAGCTTCGATTCCTATAGAGCATCGTGTAATTGTTGCATTGGATGTTCCTTCCTTGCGTGATGCTCGGAAATATCTTGATGATCTGGAGGGTATCGTCTGGTTCTACAAAATTGGGCTGGAACTATTTTTAGCCATCAATACAGATTTTATTCAAGAACTGCGAGCTCGTCAGTGCCGGATTTTCTTAGATCTCAAGATGAATGACATTGATGAAACGGTTCGCAGGGCGGTCAATCTGGCTGCTGAGTTAGATATCGATTTTCTTACCATCTTAGGGAACCATGCGACGGCCAACGCCGCCGTCCTGGGAAGAGGTGACCGGCCCTTAAGAATTTTAACCGTCCCCTTACTGTCAAGTTGGGGAGAAAAGGATCTTCAAGAATTGGGCTTTCTGGGTGCTCATGCAGGGGATGTTGCCCGTTTTCAGACTCTTGATGACTATGTCTTGTGGCGGGCGGATATGGCCATGGCTCAGGGGTGTGATGGGCTTATAGCTTCAGGGCACTATGTGAAGGTTTTTCGGGAACGGTTTGGCAAAGAAGTGCTTATTGTTTCACCAGGTGTGCGGTTAGCTGGGCAGAATACCCATGACCATCAACGTTCCTTGACTCCCTTTGAAGCGATTCAAGCAGGTGCCGATTATTTGGTGGTTGGGCGACCCATTAGAGATGCCGGTAGCCGTCGAGAAGCCGCTCATCAGATTTTTGAAGAAATTGTATCCGCCTTAAAGGTGAGCTCTTCGGTTAAAGGATAACGCCCCCAAAATAGATCATGGAGACATTATAGGGCTTTTAAACGGATTTTTGGGTCATTTTTAGCCAGGTTGTCGGCCATTGAGGTCAAAAATTTGCTCCACACTCTTTCCCGTTGGGCTCACTCTTTTTTCCGTGAGGGCACTGTTGAAAAATGGTATCAGGTTAAGACTTTACATTGTGAACTTGAATCAGGGCGCCCCTTGCGGGATTTTTAATATTCCGGTTATAGCCATAAGGGCGATCTTGTTCCTTTCGGCCATGGGTTGTAGGTCCTCCAGCAATAGCTTGTTAAGAATGTTGGACATTGGTGCGCTTTTGTCGCGATCGATGTCCCCCAAAACCTATTCAGGGTTTTAAGAGACAGATATTGGGACGCTCCCCTTTTCTCAGCCGTTCTTCTTTTTCCCACACCATGCTGATGAGGGATAATTGCGGGACCAAAGGGGGCCTTTCTCGGCACGATCACTAGTATGGGATCCCCTCACAATTCTGGAAATGAAGAAGTGGGTGACCATTTATGCAGGGATTGGTATGATAGTTTATCCGTGAGACAGAATTTCGGGAGATCAAATCGACAAGAATATAGCCAATCAGCATGATGAGGCATATCGAAATAACCCTCTCACTCATTGAACGTATTCCCGCTTGGAACCAATCAGGAGAGACAGATGCTCGGTCAAAGTGAAGGGTCCCATATTCTCCTTGTAGAAGATCATCCTGGCCAACTTGAAATTCTTACCTCATTATTGGGTGAGGAAGGCTATCATTTGGTGGGATGTCGTACGGTGGCTGAAGCGTTGAAATACGCGCAACGTGAACCATTTGATGTGGTAGTGGTGGATTTGCAAGTGGTAGATGAGTTGGGAAGGCAATTGCTGGATCTGCTGAAACAGAGGAATGGCAAGATCCAGATTATTCTTAACCTCGCATTCGCCAGTTTGAGTTCAGCTAAGGAGAACATGGATTTAGGCGCCTTTGCTTACCTCAAGGAAGGGGGGTCCTCATTAGAAATAATGAGCCATATCCATCGAGTCTTTCGTAGTCACGTGACCCAATATACGGAAGAGCTGGAAGCGGTTGCAGCCAAAGGCCGGGCCGCCCTTGAAGAACGGGAAGAACACTTTCAACAATTGGTCGAACATATTAATGAAGTATTTTGGATTTCAACACCTGATCGGTCAAAGGTGTTTTTTGTGAGCCCCCTCTATGAATCTGTTTGGGGGAGAACCTGTAGGAGTTTATTAGAGGATCCCCTAAGTCTTTGGGATGCGATTCACCCTCAAGATCGAGAGTACGTGCTGGCTAGGGTGGCTCCGGGAGATGGGACCGGCTTTCATGGAGAGTTTCGAATCATCAGGCCGGATCGCTCGGTGGGTTGGGTCCGGGCGCGCATCTTTCCCATTCGGAATCAGCAAGGGGAGGTTCTTCGGATGGCTGGTGTCGCAGAGGATATGACGGAACAGAGACGGGTGGAAGAGACGCTGGCCAAAACGGAGCGCCAATTTCGTCAATCAAGTCGGATGGAAGCTATTGGCACGCTAGCTGGGGGCATTGCTCATGACTTTAATAATATTTTAACAGCGATCTTAGGTTACACCGAATTGGGACTGGCCTCGGTTCAAAGGGGGAGCCGGACTCAACGGAATCTGCAGGAAATACTTACGGCTGGACATCGAGCCAAGCATTTGGTTCAGCAAATCCTGGACTTCAGTCGCCAGTCGGGCCAAGGCAAAAAGCCTACACCTATCCATATGGTTGTGCGTGAAGCCCTCAAGCTTTTGCGGGCCACGATTCCTTCCACAGTTGAAATTCATCAATTACTAAAAACAGAATCCACCATTTTGGCTGATCCTACCCAACTCCATCAGGTCGTGGTTATTTTATGCACCAATGCGGAATATGCTATGCGGGAGACTGGAGGGATTTTGGAGATTACGTTACAAGACGTGGAGGTAACGAATGACCTAGCCCAAACTGTGGCAGGATTACAGATTGGACCTCATGTTCGACTCACTGTCCAAGATAGTGGTACTGGCATGTCCTCTGATGTTCTTGAACGAATGTTTGATCCTTTTTTTACTACCAAACCCATTGGCGAGGGATCAGGGATGGGGCTGGCTGTAGCCCATGGAATTATCACGAATTACGGAGGGGCCATTGTGGTGGATAGCCTTGGGGGCAAAGGCACCAAAATTGATGTGTATCTCCCCACGATTCCTACCCAGGAATGGGAAGCGTTGGTGGAGCAGGGGGCGATCCCTGTTGGGAAGGAAACCATTTTATTTGTGGATGATGAAGAGACCATCGTACATCTCGGGAAAGAACTTCTGTCTCAATTAGGCTATACCGTCGAGATTCAGACCAGTTCGTTAAAAGCATTGAATATCTTTCGAGATGATCCTCAACGTTTTGATTTAGTGATAACTGATCAAACCATGCCAGGGCTGACGGGTGAAGGATTATCGCGTGAACTCTTGCGAATCCGACCCGATCTTCCCATCATTTTATGTACGGGATATAGTCATATCATTTCTGCTGAAAAAGCTAAGGCTTTGGGTATTCAAGCCTATCTCATGAAGCCCTTGGCTATTCGAGATCTGGCTCCCATTGTTCGTCATGTGCTTGATAAACCCCTCTCCCCGTTGGCCGAATCGCGAGAGAATTTGTGAGGGATGAGGGGGTTCACCTCTTGGGAATGGAGTCACTCAATCTGCCCTAATGCATAAGGGATCATTAATGGCATGCTGACTTTTCCCATAAAATGTATAAAAAGGGAACACTAATGTCTTTGGGTATGGGGTTATTTTACATGATTTGGTGTTATCCTGGGGTAGAATGGAGATGCCAGAATTGATCTTCACATGTTGTATGATGTCCTTTAGGTTATTCCCATATTTTTGAGAACCCCTGGCTAGAAAAGTCGGATGGTTTATGAATGTTGAAAAAAGCTATAGCTGCTAATGGACGAGTGGTTCCAGAGATTAGGGTAGAGAAGGAGTTTAGGTCGTGGCGTATATTCTTATTATAGATGATGACCCGCAAGTCTGTAGTTTGTTAAAGCAGGTTTTTGAGGATGAGGGGTATACGGTGCAGAGTGCTTTGAATGGGGTGGAGGGAATTAATCGGTATCGCGACAAACCGGCCGAGCTAGTCATCTTAGATATTCTCATGCCAGAGAAAGAAGGTTTGGAAACCATAGTCGACCTCCGACGTGAATTTCCTCACGTGAAAATCATCGCCATGTCAGCCGGAAGTGAGCGAGCCAAAATCAATCTGTTAGACCTTGCCCGTCGGTTAGGCGCACAACATACCATCACCAAGCCCTTTGATTTGTTGGCCATCACCGACTTGGTGGCCAAACTCCTCAAAAATGGGGGGAAAACTATTCCGGACGAGGAGGGGGGCGATGCTCTATTTTCGGACCAAACCTGACCCGGTTTGGATAGTGTTTGTGGATCAGGCGCTAAGGTGGGAACTCGATGAAATTCGAAAAATTTCCGCTTCCAATGATTCCCATGCCTGGTTAATAGGGTATCCGGACTTGGGGAGGGTTTTCACCCCCTACAGTGCCCTTATTACACTCGAGGCCTTGGTGGTGGCGAATGGGGCCAAAATGGTCTATCACCTCACCGATTATCATTGGCTTTTGGTGTATGAATGTCTCAAGAATTATGGTCTGTGGCATAACGATGAATTGGAAGCGCAATCGATACCCTATACGGTTATTGGTGGCTATAGATTTGGGTCGATAGAAGTTGAAACGATAACGGAGCGATTTTTTTGGGATGATGATTTCATTACATTACTGTGTGGGGATACTGGAGACGTTGAGGAGCTTCATTGGTGTTCACGGGTAGACCCATCGAATCTGGATCTGGCCTATGGGTTGTGTCCCCATCCTGACCAGCTCAAACTCACTGTCGTCGAAGAGGTAGCCTGGTGTGTTCCCGACCCTCAAGAATGTGGGCAATGGCGTCTTCCCTAAGAGAATAGGTGTTTTCTGAAACCTGAGGGCTATTTCCCTCGAGTATCCCTATGATCAAGCCTGCCCCTCAGCAAACCCTACGGTTCAAGATTCACATCTGAAGATCCAGGTCTTCCTTCCCTTTTGCCTTTTAAAAATGGGCTCCTAACTGAAGGGTGGCTCTGAACCGTCCAAGGGATTTCTCTCTAACCGATAAGCAATCCAGGGCATTCTTCCTTGAAAAATTAAATCCCTTCTCAAGCCTTTGCAGCTGTTATCCGATGCAGGAGTAAAAGAAGAAAAGGTGTTATAGGGGCCTGTTGAATATTTCTCTCAAATACCACAAAAATGTCCACAGCAGAGCCGATATCAGCAGCCAGCGGGAATGTTCAAAAAAGTCGTCCAGCAAGGCCACGAATCATTGGCGAGGTCCCGCAGGGCCTCCCCGTTGTTTGACGCGCGGAGCGTACACGGAGTACGTGAGCACGGCAAAATGGGGAGAACGCCGCTGGCGGCTTTTTTCAACATTCCCTATAGGCAATTCTGCATCCGTTCAAAGATTAGCTCCTTATCATTTACGAAAGGCTCGTTGAATGTTGACACACTGGCTTCGTCAAATTGCTACGTTGTGTGTTGTAGGTTTGGTGTGGGGTGGAGGACCAGCCGCCCTTGTCGTTGCTCAAGAAAGTACTGTTCCTCCGGCACATCATATTCTCTGGAAAGTGCAGTCTTCACAGAATACTATTTTTCTGTTGGGTTCCATCCATGTCCTTCGAGAAAACAACTATCCCTTGGGCGCTCCCCTTTATGAGGCATTCGAGCAAGCATCCACGGTCATCTTTGAAGTAGACCTGGACGAACTGTCCTCCCCAGTTTCCCAACTACAAATGTTAAAAAAAGGCCTGTATAGCAATGGGCAGAATTTACAAAGCGTGTTGTCAAAGGAAAGTTATCAAACAGCGAAAGCGGACTTTGCGAGCCTTGGTCT
Source organism: Nitrospirales bacterium (assembly GCA_036443915.1). Classification (GTDB taxonomy): domain Bacteria; phylum Nitrospirota; class Nitrospiria; order Nitrospirales; family UBA8639; genus Nitrospira_E. Next base: position 789 of record JAZFZJ010000342.1, on the reverse strand, counting down.
GGATATCAAAAACTTCCACCCCATGAAGCCCTGGATGGCGGCAACAGCTGTCATGGCCTTGGAAATGCAGAAACTTGGATATGATAGCGCCTATGGGGTTGATCGACATTTTTTTACGAAAGCGCAAAAGGCTGGGAAGGAAATCAAGGGGTTAGAGACTGTAGAGTTCCAGCTCGGGTTGTTTGATAATCTGTCTGGACAAATGCAGGAATTTTTCTTACTGCAATCGTTGGAAGATCTCAAAGATATCGAAGTGCGGATTAAGGAGATGGTTGATGCTTGGACTCAGGGGAACGTCAAAGACTTAGAGGGCATACTTGAAGGCATGCGTGAGTATCCCGAACTCTTCCAGGCTCTCGTCGTCAGCCGGAATCAAAAATGGATCCCACAAATTGAGCAGGCTCTTCAGCAACCGGAGCCAGCCTTCATTGTGGTGGGTGCTCTCCATTTATTAGGAAAGGAGGGGTTAGTGGCGGCTCTTCAAGATAAAGGCTATTCGGTGGAGCAGTGGTAGCCCTCTCCATGCGCGGTTAATTCAAGGGGGGAGCAAAAATGTCTGTGGGAATTACCCTCTTTAAAAATTCATCAATCATACGACTTTCCTCGTCATGGGTTCTTAAATTGATGGAAATAGCTAAAAGTGCAAAACCAGATTATTTGGTGTGGATGACTGTACTTTCGCCAATTTTATAAAAAAAAGAAAAGAACGCTCTCAGGAAGGCGATGGGTCAATCACCCTCTCGAGAAGGAAGTTGGTTCAATGTTTGAGAATACTGTTTACGGCTTGAT
>JAZFZJ010000341.1:0-3970 GCA_036443915.1 Nitrospirales bacterium | reverse complement strand
GGTATGCGTCACGGTTTTGGTCACGGTTGAAACCGTGAGTATCCGAATTAAGTCACGGTTAGACGGTACCACGCCAGGCTACACCACACAATAAGAATAGACGAATCCCATTGAACTATGCGGGGTTTGTGTTGTATGGTGCGGCACTGTGTTACTTCTCGTTGCAAAAAGAAGCGGATGCACAAGCCGCTGGAGCTGTAACCATCAACTATGGAATTTTTATTAAGGGCACCTCTAAAAACTATTGATTTTTCAAATTTTGCATTCGTAAACCCTTGATATTATTGGCACTAAAATTTTGATATTGGGGTTTTTAGAGGTGCCCTTAAAAAAGGAAGAAGAGGCTCCTCCAGCCGAACCAACCACCAAAGATTGTAGCTTGTGCCAAATGACGATTCCCATCAAAGCCACTAAATGGGGCCATTGTACGGCTGAGTTGAAAGTCTCAGCCTAGACTGCAGCAGTCCGAATCATTGGTCCACCAAATTTAATATATACGGAAAGGAGTCATCCATGGACATGACGAAATTAACGGAAACCTTGCAAGAGACACTTGGTTCTTCCTTGCCGGGTGTTCTGGGAGCATTAGGGATTCTCATTATTGGATGGTTTGTCGCCATCGCCATCCGGGCTGGGGTTCGGAAGGGACTTGGCTTTCTCCAACTGAATACACGCTTGGGATCAACGACCGGGACTCAGATGGATGTCGAAGGTGGCACCGCCACGGCATTGTATTATTTGGCATTGCTGTTCGTGTTAGTGGGATTTTTTAACGCATTGGATTTGGAAGTGGTGTCAGGGCCTCTGCGTGGTTTGCTTGATCAGGTGTTGGCCTTTGTCCCCAAAATTGTGGCTGGAGGTGTACTGATGTTAGTGGCATGGGTGTTAGCCACCGTGGTGCGGACGTTGGTCAGCAAAGCCTTACAAGCTACGAATTTGGACGACAAACTCAGTTCAGGGGCGGGGATGAGTCCCATGAGCGACCACCTGGGGAATGTGTTGTTTTGGCTGATTATCTTGTTGTTTCTCCCAGTGATTCTTGGCACGTTGGAACTTGACGGGCTTTTGGCCCCAGTCCAGGGAATGGTAAATGAGATATTGGGTATGCTTCCCAATGTTTTTGGAGCCCTGATAATTGGGGGGGTGGGATGGTTTGTGGCAAAGATTGTTCGAGATTTGGTGAGTAATCTTTTAACCGCAGGTGGGGCGGATGGACTTGGAGAACAGGTAGGCCTCCGCGGAACGATGTCCTTGTCTCATTTGGTTGGCCTGGTGGTCTATATCCTAATCTTAGTCCCTGCCCTCATCGCGGCTCTTCAAGCCCTCAATATCGAGGTCATTACGGTCCCCGCCACGGAGATGCTTGATTCCATGATGAGTGCGATCCCAAACATATTTGCGGCAGCCATTATTCTCGCGGTGGCATTCTTTGTGTCGCGACTTATTTCTCATCTCATCAGTAATTTGTTGGGAGGAATGGGGTTTGATCAACTTCCGGCTAAGATTGGAATTGGGCAAATTTTTGAAGGAGGCGTCACGCCCTCTCAATTGGTCGGAAAGGTGCTAGTCTTTTTTATCATGCTCTTTGCGACAGTGGAGGCGGCCAACCGATTGGGATTTGGACAATTGTCGGAATTGGTTGCGATGTTTGTTCAATTTGGTGGCCAAGTTTTGTTAGGGAGTGCCATTATTGGAGTCGGATTCTGGCTGTCTAACTTGGCCTATGAAGCCATTAGAAGAGTAGAGGGCTCTGGAGTTTTGTCTGGGATTGCCAGATTTGCGATTTTAGGTCTTGTCATCGCGATGGGGTTACGTGCCATGGGTTTGGCGGACGATATCGTCAATCTGGCTTTTGGATTGACCCTTGGAGCGATTGCGATAGCAGTTGCCCTCTCCTTTGGACTTGGTGGGCGTGAAGCTGCAGGAAAACAAATGGAACATTGGCTAGGCCGCTTGCGCGGTGAACGTTAATTCCTTGCTGAAGCATCCCCCTGGCCCCTTTCTAGGGGCTCAGGGGGATTGCCCCACGTTTTTTTTCCCCTTCTCGTACCTTCCCTTTTCTTTACAAATCAGAATGAACGAACTATCTTCCTTGCTCAGGTCCTGCGGGGGCACCCTAAACATTCTGATTCTGTCAGTTTATTGTCCGGTTGATCATTGATATTTTTCGAAAGGGAGGATCTTATGGAAGAAGCGATGAAAGAAGGGATGACGCTCTTGATAGCCTATGGTCTCAAAGTCATTGGTGCTATTCTCATTCTCATTGCTGGACAAGTGATCGCGAATTGGGTAAAAGGAAAAGTCGCTTACTGGCTTGAACGCTCGGGTAAGGTCGACCAAACGCTGAAGGGATTCCTCTCCAGCTTTGCCCGCTATCTGGTGTTGATAGTCACCCTGCTAGCGGTCCTTTCGCAATTTGGAATTGAGACCACCAGTTTAATTGCAGTGTTTGGCGCAGCGGGCTTGGCCATTGGCTTGGCCCTTCAGGGTACCCTCAGTAATGTGGCGGCTGGCGTGATGTTATTGATTTTCCGTCCGTTCAAGGTGGGAGATTATGTCGAAGCTGGAGGAGCAGCTGGTACCGTCAAAGGCATTAACCTCTTTATCTCGGAACTAGCTACACCCGACAATGTGCAAATTCTCGTGCCGAACAGCCAAGTCTGGGGTACCGTTGTAAAAAATTACAGTCACCATGCGACAAGGCGAGTTGATTTGGTAATGAGTATTGATTATGCCGATGATATCGACAAAGCCCAGTCGGTTGTGGAAAACGTGGTGAGGGCCGATGCACGGGTTTTGCCTGATCCGGCTCCTCTGGTGGTTGTGGGGAATCTTGGCGAAAGTTCAGTCGATCTCACGATTCGCGTGTGGTGTCAGGGTGGAGATTATTGGCCACTCAAGTTTGATTTGACGAAAAACTTAAAACAGCGGTTCGATGCGGAACATGTAACCATTCCATTTCCACAGCGAACCATTCATATGGTCAAAGCAGAAGGGTAACGGCGTAGGAGGGTTGATTCGCAGGATGAACTACCAGTACCGAACAGGACCGGTGTCGAGATGGATAAATCCTCGTCGAGTGTAATTCCCAACTCCCCCTAACTTGAGCTTTTGTGCAGCCCGCCGTACTTGAGAAAGTCGGACTCCAGGAATGGCTATATCCATAGCTTGCCCCGTGGTATGCAGACTCTTGGGGACAGCTCCCCGACCCAACCGAACGAGCAAATTATTGTAGGAGGGTGACCGGTACGCCGAAAAAATCCGAATTTCTTTTCCTTCTCCAATCATTTTCTCTACCCGATTCACATATTCTAAAAGCTGAAGATCCATCCGGCAGACCTGATCGGAATGGGGGCATCTCAGGAAATAATTCAAGTCTCTCAACGCGGCCTGGTCATAACGCCCTGATGCGTTTCGATACCTCACGCGAAGTCGTTCGTCGGTGTTGGTGTTGTAAAGACGAAGCTGGCCTTCAGGGAGTGAGTAGGTCCAGGCAGATTCAGGAAACGCTAACCGACTACCCAGAAGCGCCATGCCTACAAGTGAAGATTTGATAAAGAACCGCCTGGACCAAAGTTCTTGTACCTGTTGGGACATGATAATGCCCTCCGGAAAACGATTGGGGAGAAGAAGTGGAAAAGGAGAAACAGAAAGGATTGCGCAACTTTTACCAAAATTACAAACGAAGGTCAACACCCAAAATGGTAACAAGAAGGTCCGGCGGGAGAAATTTTAGTAGGAACAAAAGATATCCCTAAGGCTTATTAGTATTGTTTTTCGTCAACGGTTAATACCCTTGTGATATGAATCTACTAGAGTTTTTTTTTGTATGGGGGTTGAGCGGGAGACATGCCCTTTTGTGAATACCCCTTCTTTACTAACTTGGGGATGACCTGAGGAATGTCGTCAAGGAAAAATGTGAGAAGACGCTGACATTCTCTCTCATGACAGAGAAACGGTCGAAGGTCAA
>JAZFZJ010000340.1:0-3374 GCA_036443915.1 Nitrospirales bacterium | reverse complement strand
ATGCATAGCCGCGGGTTGCCATCTACGTTCTTGGTGCCGATGCCCGCTTTGAACAATTTATTGGCGGTATAACTTTCCTGGGTGTAGAGCTGTCCACTGCCATAATAGGCCACGCTATCTGGACCATATTCTTCAATTGACTCCCGAAATCGTTTGGTTACAAGCTCCATGGCCTCTTCCCAAGTCGCCCGCTCAAGAGTTCCATTTTTCCGAATCAAGGGATAAAGAGCTCGCCCCTCGGTATACAAAATTTCTCGGTTGACCAGGCCCTTGATGCACAAGCGCCCGCGGTTGTGAGCATACTCGTCTCCCTTCACATCCACGACTTTCTTGTCAGTCACACCAATCATCATTCCACAGCCAGTTCCACAGAAACGGCAGACTCCCTTGTGCCACGCATCTACCGGAATAACGGGCTGTCGTTCCCAGACACCGCCACAACCGGACAGTGGGGCGATCATTGTTACTCCCGCAGATACTCCCAGCACCCGAAGCACATCACGACGGGTTAATCCTTCAGGTTTGACGTCTTTGTCGGCCATCACTTCACCTCCCTTGGATGGAAAACCAATCTCTATCCACGCGCTCTTCTACCTTCATTTGAAGGGCAAGGGGGAAATAAACGCCTCCCTCAATTAAGGGGATGCATTTTGAAGGAAAAAGGATACATTTGCAACCAATACTATTGACGAACGTTTGACCTAACGAAGGGAACGAACAGGATGGGCCCGTGGGCGAAAAAGGATTAATGGGATTTTGAGGAAGTGGAGGAATCCGTTACGGTCATCCGTGGCAGTTGGGTGGGGGAAACCTTGGGGCCTCCGTGCTGAGGGAAAATACCGTAACGTGTCCTTGAGGATGGTTCTCGTTCGTGTTGTATTCATTCTTGCCTCTTTTCCAAAAAAAGAGCGGGACACCTCACCGCTTGCTTGTGGAAGCTTCAGGTGCCCACCGCCCTTCCTTAGCATCTGGTAAATGGGTTAGACTCCAGGACGTTCACTCACAATGATTACCCATGCCCATGTAGGATGAACCACATTTTTTGATCGGATCCATCCCTGAAAACGGAACAAGACCAATCGATCGTGTGATGAAATATGGATGAAAGATTCAGGGTTAGCTTCACCAGAATGATAGCTCCCCAATTCATATACCATCCTAGGCATGTGGCCCTTAAATTTATAAATAGCCTTAAATGATGATAGACCTCCAACGAAACTGTAACATTCCAAAGTTGGTAATACGAAATTCTGCATTCAACACTTTTACAACAAGGGAACGCTTATGAAAGAGTCGGCACCGAAAAATCCTATCACTCGCGACAAATTTGATGCGGTCCTGTTCGATCTGGATGGTGTGATTACCGCGACAGCCAAAGTGCATGCGGCTTGTTGGAAAAAGATGTTCGATGAATATCTCGAAAAACGGGCGAAAGAGAAAGGGGAACCCTTTAAGCCCTTTGAAATCAAGACGGATTATCGGTTGTATGTGGATGGAAAGCCTCGATTTGACGGGGTCAGGGATTTTCTTCAATCTCGGGACATTAGGTTGCCGGAGGGAACCCATGATGATCCACCGAAAACGGAGACGGTGGGAGGGTTGGGAAACCGTAAGAACGATCTGATTAACGAGGTCATTGACTCCGTTGGTGTCGAAACGTATGAAGGAACGGTTGCCCTAGCTCGAAAAATTCGCAAGGAAGGAATCAAGATCGCTGTGGTGACATCAAGTCAGAATTGTGATGTGGTGCTCAAGGCAGCAAAGATAGACGATCTTTTTGAAGTCAAAGTTGATGGAAACGACATTCATGAATATCATCTGTCCGGAAAACCGGCTCCGGATTCCTATTTGGAAGGTGCCAGGCGTCTGGGTGTTGAGCCCCAAAGGACCGTGGTCGTCGAAGATGCCATCTCTGGGGTACAGGCGGGACGGAATGGGAAATTTGGCCTGGTGATCGGTGTCGATCGAACGGGTCATGCCGATGAACTCAAGGAAAACGGAGCAGATATCGTCGTAAAAGATTTGGGAGAGTTTCTGTAATGGGGCTGTTGAATAATTAAAATTTTTATCAAGATCGAACAGGTTTGGAAAACAATTTCTGATCTCAATAGTATAAGAGGGAAGGTTCAAAAAAGCTCGCTGTCTCACCCGCCCAGCCCGTGCACGCCAAGACGTGCTTTTCCTCGGGCAAGGCCGCAGACGGTTTGACGCCCGGAGCGTACGGGTCAGTACGTGAGGACGGCAAAACGTTGAGAACGCCGCTGGCGGCTTTTTTCAACATTCCCATAATCCCTTGCTGAGGACCAGAGGTCCAGAGGAGAGCATCAAGCAATATGATCCATCATGAGCGCATAAAACCTAATCACCAGGTCTATCCCCCAGACGAATGGAATATGATTGAAAAAAGATTCAACCCCCATTTCTTGGGTCAAACAGAAACCATCTTTGCCCTCGGAAACGGATTTCTTGGTATGAGAGGCTGTTCTGAGGAAGGAGGTCCGGCTGATCAAGAAGGAACATTTGTGAATGGATTTTATGATTCCTGGCCCATTGTGTATGGGGAAGAAGCCTATGGGTTTGCGAGGAAAGGCCAGACAATGGCCAACGCCACGGACACGAAGATCATTAAGTTATATGTCGATGATGAACCCTTTTGGCTTCCGAATGCTAATTTGCTCAATTACGATCGTCGGTTGAATATGAAGGCCGGGATGCTTGAGAGGGAAGTACTTTGGGAAACCCCTTCCGGAAAACAGGTACTCATCAAGTCAAAAAGATTGGTGTCGTTCCGCCACCGCCACCTCTCCGCCATCTCCTATGAAGTCACCGTTCAGAATGCTGAAGCCCCTATCGTCATTTCTTCAGAAATGACGGCCACTCACCAATCGACCACAAAAGATAATGGGGACCCTCGACAGGCGAAAATGTTCAAAGACCGAGTTCTTCACCCCCACAGGCATTATGTTCAGGACTGCCGGGTGGTCCTAAGCCATGCCACGAAGAATAGCAAGATGACGTTGACCTGCGGCATCGATCATACCCTGGAAACTGACTGTTCTTACACATACAAAAGTAATTGTTCTGAGGATTTTGGTCAGGTTGTTTTCTCGATTGAGGGTCAACCGGGATGCGCTATCCACCTGACCAAGTTGATGGTCTATCATACGACTCACACGGCTTCTCATGAAGAAATGTGTCAACGGGTTGAACGCACCCTGGATCGTGCGGTGTCCCAGAGTTTCTATGCCCTCCAGAGTGGGCAACAACAGTACTTAGATGAGTTTTGGCGAAGGAGTGATGTGGAAGTGAGCGGGCTTAACCCGGAAAGGGCGAAACGGTCGAATGTGGAAATTCAGCAGGCCATTCGCTTTAAC
>JAZFZJ010000339.1:0-2066 GCA_036443915.1 Nitrospirales bacterium | reverse complement strand
TGATAAGGGGAATCGCAAAAAGACAAGAACTGCCCCATCCAAAAAGAGCCAGCCAATTCTTACGGGTTTCTAAAATATTTTGGCGATCGAAAAACTCTCTAAATAGCTGCCGGTAGGTAGGGACAATGAGTTTGCCATTGGCTTCGTATCCATAAGCCGGTGGCTGCAACACATGCGTTAATAGCGGCATCGTTCCCTCAAATTATCGTTCGTCATGAACCCCTGGAAACTCCCGGCACTCCACGGGGCCTCATTTCTCACGACCTAGGATAAGGCCATGGGCTACGTCATAAGAAGCAAGACCGACCGTTACCCGCTCCCCCCATACTAGCACACATATGAAAGGGCTGCATTCTACCTGAAAGCTTTGCCTTCACCTCTTTTCCATCTCTAGGCTTTATAGAGAACTGGCTTCCAGAAAGAGCCGCCTTGACCACGTCATGTCGATTCCCTCCTTGTTATTGTCAGGGGGGGGACTGATCGGAACCGCTTCTGACGTTGAGGTACTCATTAGGAGTAAATACTCGGTTATTCTCTCAAAAGTGGCTGTTGTGAGTCGTACATAGAAAAGAAAGATACACGACCAAGTTCACGAAGAGCTGCCCACATCATTATCATTTGGTAATGATGGCTAAAAAAGATGTCACCAGATACGACAGGAAGGTATGGTTAACTTAACCAAATTTCCACCCTAAGTACACCATTCGCCTGAAGATAATCCCTTGAGGTATCAGGGATCCGGTTACGGCCTCCACGCGTACACGGAGCCCAAATTGGCTTAAGTTGACAATACCCGCGAGGGACGCTCTTCCTTAGGAACGACCCAGTTGGCAATTTTTCGCAGGTCGGAATAAATATGTCTGCACTTTTAACAACCAGGGGTAGGATGATCTCCCAGTGCATGGGTCCCGTACAACATCAGATCAAACCCTATCTTTAAGGGCGCCTCATCTTTTATAGGAATCTGTTCTGGCAACACTTCCCAGCACACGCGGTGATCTCTGAGCAACCTTCAAAGTTCTTCGACTGTTTCCTCGTCCGTTTGAGTTTTTCGGCCTCTTTTTTTTCTTTTCCTCCATAGTCTCCCCCTCAGCTCTCTTCCCCTCTCGTGGAGTCAACTCGGATTAATGCTGGTGACCATAATGCCCATCAATAGGTTCATTTTCCGTTTCTGGTTTAACCGTTCCGTATGTTCGGAATGGGGGAGAATTCCAAATCACGGGGTGGCCTGGCGCTAAATCGGCGGCTTCCATAAAATGTGGCCGTGATGCTGAAACGGGTCCTTTCCGGTAGAGCGTCAGGCCCAGGTTGTAATGGGCCTCTGCAAGTTTTGGTTGAGCTTGAATCGCCTCTTTGTACTTCCCAATCGCAGCCGTCCACCGGTGTTGCGCAAATCGTTGGTTGCCTTCTAGTATCAGTTGGGCCGCCAGAGGAGTCGCGTGGTCAGGTGGCAGGAGAGGTTCGTCTTTTGGGAGCTGAGCGGGGCTGGCACAACCGCCAACCCAAAGAACGGTGAGAAGAAGGAATCCCACCCAACTATTCTTCCAAAACATGTTCAATGTCATTGCGGGATTCTGCTTGTGAACCATTGTCTTTGTCACCTTCCTTACCTATTCATGATGGTTGGCGGGTTGCTGATCCTCTAAACCTGTGCTAGCCAGCTCTTTCTTTAAATTCCATCCTCTCCAAATAATATAAATAGCAGGAATGACCAGAAGAGTCAGAACCGTGGCCGTGACCATACCCCGATCATGGGTGCGGCTATACGTTTCATGACATCTGCCCCAGTTCCGTGACTCCACATGATGGGCAGTAATCCAAGGAAAATGGCAGCCGCCGTCATGATTTTGGGGCGTACTCGAAGCACCGCGCCTTCGACGACCGCATCACAAAGATCGCTCAATGACTGAAGTCGGTTCTCTTGCTGCCGACGGGCACAGGCTTCATCAAGGAACATGATCATAATGACCCCGGTTTCAGCGGCCACACCCGCCAAGGCAATCAGCCCCACCCAGACGGCCACGCTGAGATGGTAGCCCAGAAAATTCAGATACCAAATCGCTCCG
>JAZFZJ010000338.1:0-2444 GCA_036443915.1 Nitrospirales bacterium | reverse complement strand
CCGGGTATGGGGAGAAGAAAAAGAGCAAAGATGGGCCGGCGATCCCGTTCTGGTCCAAAAAAGGCTTTGGGTTTGCAACCGAAGATGGGAATTGGCGAATGTCCATGCAATGGCGTTTTCAAGGTCGATTTACTTATCCCGAACGCGCTGATGAAGAGGGTACCGCCAGTTTTTCCGACAATTCCGAAGCGACTTTCGAACTTCGCCGGGTACGAATGAAGATTGGGGGGCATGGATATAAACCATGGATCAAGTATTATTTTGAGATCGATCTACAAACCACTTCAGATTCAGGAGAGTCGGCTGGGTCGACTCGTGTCCTTGATTGGCGGATCGACCTTGCCAAATACAAAAGCTTCACCATTCGAGTAGGACAATGGAAAATCAATTATAACCGTGAACGGGTCGATTCTTCAGGAAGACAGCAATTTGTTGAACGATCCATCGTTACGAGGGTCTTTACCATCGACCGGCAGGTGGGTGTGATGCTTAATGGCCGTCTGTTCCCTGGTAAACTCTACGACGTGAGGTACTTCGTAGGCGTGTTTACGGGATCAGGAAGGGGTGAAGCCAATGACGACGATAACATGATGTATATGGCTCGCCTTCAGTGGAACATGTTTGGACGAGACCTGAAGTTTTCGCAGAGTGACTTGAAATATCATAAACAACCGACAGCGAGTCTGGCATTTGGTGGGTATACGAACATTGGGAAATGTACACGATGGTCCTCCAGCGGGTGTGGAAGTCTAGGGGTAGGGGCCCCAACCTCGCTTGGAGCTACCTTTACTTCCGATGCTACCGCAGCCGATTCCCAATTTCGGGTAGATGGTATGGTCGAAGAATTTGCCATGAAATGGCGAGGGGTTTCCATTCAACATGAATTCCATTGGAAACAGATCAAGGATGCGGGTGCTGGTGTGGGTTTAAATGGCTTTACAGGGACTGCACCTGTCATGCCATCAAAGACAAATTTGATGGGCAGTTACTCTCAAGTCGGGTATTTTCCGCATTACCTTATCCCAGTTGTGCCTAAACCGCTTGAAGTGGCGTTCCGGTACGCATTCGTAGACCCGAACGTATCTGCAGGGAACGATACCTTGCGAGAATTCACGGGAGCACTCAACTGGTTTTTCGCAGGGCACAGAAACAAAATTACTGTGGATGCATCACACCTTTCCCTGGATGTATCAACGGGACCTGCTCTCACTGAACAGCGCGTGCGCATTCAGTGGGATGTGTCGTTCTGAGAAGTTTCACTCCTCCAGAGGTAGAAAAGGTTCCTGACACATTTTTTTTTGTCATTTCGACCCCCAAGAGAAATCTCGCCACTCCCACGCCCGGAGAGTTTCCCCTCTCCTCGACATGACCACATAAGAGCCTTGATCTCATATTGAAAAAAACTTTATAGTAATTTGAAAATTTAAATATCTGTAGTATGCTGTATGGATGAGCTATTCATATGATTTACGAAAGCGAGTCGAAGCATATGTATTGGGAGGCGGCAAGAAGACAGACGCTGCTCGGCTCTTTAGTGTGCATGTTCAAACCATCCATAACTGGATGCGGATGAAGGGAGGTGTCTGTTCAGCAGGCAAACCAGGGCCTAAGACCGGACGAGCCGTGAAACGGGATGCCTTGAAACAAGCGATTGCTACGCACCCGGATGCCCGATTGAAAGAGCTGGCGGAAGACTTTCAGGTTCATCCGTCCACGATTTTCTATGCGTGCAAAAAATGGGGCATCACGCGTAAAAAAAGACCTGGGGGTACCAGGAGCGTGACCCGATGAAACGGAAAGCCTATTTACGTCTTCGAGAACGCTATCGACGACGGAAGAAATCCTTTGTCTATGTTGATGAAAGCGGCTTTGAGCCGGCAGTGGTCCGGCGGTACGGCCGGGCATCTCGGGGGCAAAAGGTCTATGGGTTGCGCCCGGGAAATTCCCGCCCGCGCACCTGTTTCTTAGCGGCCCAAATGGATGGGGTCCTGCAGGCCACACAGTTGTGGGAGGGTACGTGTAATGCGCATATTTTCAATCAATGGTTGGAAGAGTTCCTCTGTCCGGTCCTGCATGATAATCATGTGGTGGTGATGGACAATGCCGCGTTTCATAAGTCCAACAAAACCCAAGAGTTGATTGAACAAGCCGGGGCCACACTGTTATTTCTCCCACCCTATTCGCCAGACTTCAATCCCATAGAACAAGACTTTGCCGCCATCAAAAAAACACGAGAATTTCATGAGCATGAAACGATTGACAACATCATTAAGAACTATAAATAATTATTGAATTTACTATAACTTCTTAATTTTCCTGAATACTTTTTTTGGTTTTAGTCTTGGTCTCATTCTTGCTCACCTTTGATTGACTCGGAATTCCTTCAAAGGGAGAACAGCATGAATTGGCATGACAAAATCGCAAAGGATCCACGAATCATGAAG
>JAZFZJ010000337.1:0-7190 GCA_036443915.1 Nitrospirales bacterium | reverse complement strand
GACGGGTCTGGGTTCCCGTGCTCCTGACATCGCTCTCCGCGGTGGTCTACCTCCTGCACCAGGATTATGGAGATGTGGAGATGAATGTGTATCTCCAGATTGTCATCTATTCAGCCGCCCTCTTTGCCTGCTGCATGGCGTGCCATGGTGAAATGGTTCGCCTGAAACCCTCTGCTGAACATCTCACCTCCTTCTACCTCATGGTCGCATTGGGCGGGGCCTTGGGGGGCGTGTTCGTCAACCTGGCCGCTCCCCTTCTCTTTAAAGGCTACTGGGAATTTCACGGTGGACTGGTTGCCACCGTCGTTCTCTTGGGGCTTTGCTTGTTCCGGACGATGGAACCGCTCCGATCACCACTCGTGCTGTGGTCCGGAAGAATTCTCTGGATTGGGGGAATTGGCGCGCTTGTGGGCTTCTTGGGTTTGCATATTCAAGAGCAGCAAGAGAGCAACATCCTGACAAAGCGAAACTTCTATGGTGTCCTGCGAGTCAATGAGGTTGACCTAGAGACGGAGTTCGCCACCCGTTTCCTCTATCACGGTCGCATCACCCATGGGGAACAATTCCTGATTCCCGAGCTGCGCTCGTACCCACGTGCCTACTACGGGCCTAAAAGTGGAATTAGCTTGGCCATCAGGCGTCATCCCCAGTACTTCAGTGTGAACAATCGAGAGAACGGGGGACGGCAAGAGGGTCTGCACGTCGGGAACATCGGATTGGGGGTGGGTACGATCGCGGCGTACTCCCGGCCCGGCGATACCTATCGATTTTACGAAATCAATCCTGACGTAGACCGGATAGCCAGGGAATACTTCACTCTTCTCAAAGACGCAAAGGGAACACAGCAGGTGGTTCTCGGAGACGGACGCATTTCTCTCGAGCGAGAATTGGTGAACAATAATCGACAGCAGTTCGACGTATTAGCGGTAGATGCGTTCAGTGGCGACGGCATTCCTATCCACCTCCTGACTCGGGAGGCGTTCGCGTTGTACTGGGAGCATCTGCGACCCGACGGAATTCTAGCCCTCCATATCACAAACTATCACTTTGATTTCAGCCCGGTGATCCGGGCTCTGGCCCGAGAGTTAGGGAAGCGGGCTGTGTGGATCGCGGACGCGGGTGACGCGCAGAAAGGGAACTACTATAGTGACTGGGTCCTGGTGACGAGCAACAAGACATTTCTAAAAGACCCCTATGTCTACAGCCGGTTCGAGCCGTGGCCAACTCTCAGGCACAGAGAAATCTTGTGGACGGACGACTACAGCAACCTTTTTGGAGTTGTCGCACCTTAGGGCTCGCGAGCCCTTAACCCGTCCCCGTATGTTCAACAAACTCATTCGGCCTCACGGGAGTAGTATTTCAGCGGTCCACCCAGTCTTTCCTCCTGGCCCTCGATCGGGGTTCCACCTGACTGGATCCAACCCTGTTCCTTGAATGGGAATGTTGAAAAAAGCCGCCAGCGGCGTTCTCACCCTTTTGCCGTGCTCACGTACTGGGTGTACGCTCCGCGCGTCAAAAGAGCTGCGGCCTTGCTGGACGGACTCTTTTGACCATTCCCCGCCGCTGCTGACATCGATCGTACGTTGGGCATTTACGTGCCATGGGAGAGAAATATTCAACAGGCCTTGAATCTTACCCGTAGCTGGTCGGCGATAGCCTCGGCAGTTCGTTTGGCCGCTCCTTCGATCTTACTCTTCCCTGTCACCTCCAGAGCCACTTTTGCCGATCCTACCCCCGCTATTAGTAAAGGGTCCATTGTCATCCCTAAAGGAAAGAAATAATTCCTGAGGTAGAATGACTGCAGGGTAATGTCCTAACGTGGTGCGTTCTGCCCGACTCTCTACCATGAGCCTCATGCCTTCGAGTGTGGGGCTCCTTTAATGGCTGTGGACCTATATGCGGTCATTCCTGCGCAGGACGAACTCTGAAGGTGCCTAATGCGGTAATTCACCCTTTACAAACCTGTCCACGAAAATGGGGCAAGACCAGAAATAGATGAAATGTCTGGATTATAAAGATGCCACTAGATTTTCATGCTTCTAACTGAGGATGAATCTATATCTTGGGTTTCCCACTGATCGATTACCGCTGCACCCACTGAATCGCCCCATACGTTGACCGTTGTTCGACAGCGGTCCAAGAACCAATCCACCACTAAAATGAGTGAAATGCCTTCAATGGGGAGATCCACGGCTTTCAACACAATGATCATCGTAACCAGTCCGGCTTCCGGGATTCCCGCAGCGCCGATGGCTGATAGCGTGGCGGTTAATAGGACGATGATCGTTTCTCCTAAGCCCATTTCAATCCCGTAACTTTGCGCAATAAACATCGCTGCAACCGCTTCATAGAGGGCTGTTCCATTCATATTTATCGTCGCGCCTAACGGCACGACGAAACTCACCACTCGTTTCGATACTCCTGCTTCCTCCGTCAAGCTTTCTATGGTTAACGGTAAGGTAGCCGAGCTGGAACTGGTTGAAAAGGCTGTCATCAGGGGGGTGCTCATGGCTTTGGCATAGGAAGGCACAGAGCGCTTTCCTAAAAATTGCAAAGCTAATGGAAGGGTGATTAACCCGTGAAGGGCCAAGGCCAGGAGAACGGTTAGGACATAGGTGCCTAAACTAGAAAGTTGTGGCCAAAACCCTAAAAACCCTCCAGCTTCTCCTAATCGTCCCGCGATCAAGGCACCAATGCCGATGGGTGCTACCCACATTAAGAGATGAACAATCGCCATGATGGCTTCGTTGATTCCCTCAAATAGTCGAATGACCAGGGCACCTTTCTCCCCGATGGTCGTTAAGACCCCGCCAAAAACCAACGCGAATATAATTAATGGCAGGATCTGATTTTCCGCCATCGCCTTAAACAGATTTTTAGGAACCAAGCTGGTCAGAATGGATTTGAACAAGTCGGTCAAGGTGGTGGGTTTGTCCTCAATCCGGTCGGATACTGCAGAAACGTGGGTTTGGGAAGCCTCAAGACTGGGTTGATCCAAGGGGACACCTGGATGAAGGGTGATGACCAGGATTAATCCCACCAATACTGCAAGTCCAGTTGTGGTCATAAAAAACACAATCGTTCGAAACCCCAGAGGGCCTAACTTGCGAACATCCCCTAGGCTGGCGATGCCCACAATCATGGAACTCATGACCAATGGTATGACGAGTGCAAATAAGGCTTGAAGAAATAGGTCACCCAAGAATTGGATGCCCAGTCCAACCGATGGCGCCAATCCCCCCAAAAGGATTCCCGAGATGATCCCGAGAAGCATTCCAATAAGGAGGTAATGGGGGCTGGAGGTTTTCACGATGGTGAATGGGACAGTGAATTAGGCGGAATGAAGGCTAAACTCCAGACTCGTCTGGGCAGCACCCTTGCCCAATGTTATGAAGGATAGGCATCCATGGGCGGACACGTGCAGAGGAGATTACGATCGCCATAGGCGCTATCAATCCGAGAGACCGCCGGCCAGAATTTGTGTTCGTGTAACCAGGGTGCGGGGAATGCGGCCTGTTCACGCGAATAGGGATGGGGCCACTCGGATTGGGCCAGGGTCTCAATCGTGTGAGGGGCATGTTTTAACGGGTTATTGTCGCGAGGGAATCGACCTTCCTCAACTTCCGCGATTTCTTTCCTGATGGCAATCAGTGCGTCGCAATAACGATCCAACTCAATTTTGGATTCGCTTTCCGTTGGTTCAATCATCATGGTCCCAGGAACTGGCCAGGAAATTGTTGGGGCATGGAAACCAAAATCCATCAGACGTTTGGCCACATCCTCCACTTCGACGTCCGCTGATTTTTTAAATGGGCGAAGGTCGAGAATAAACTCATGTGCTGCCATACCATTTTTCCCAGTATAGAGCACCGAATAATATTTGTTTAATCGGTTGGCCATATAGTTGGCATTCAAGATGGCAACCTGTGTGGCTTTGACGAGCCCTTCACCTCCCATAAGTTTAATAAAGGCCCAGGAAATGGGAAGAATATTGGGGCTGCCATAGGGCGCCGCAGCGATGGCCCCAATACCGTGGGGGCCCCCAACTTGCGATAACGGATGGCCAGGTAAAAATGGGGCGAGTTGTGGGGTAACGGCAATAGGGCCCATCCCTGGGCCACCACCACCGTGGGGGATGCAAAAGGTTTTGTGGAGATTGAGATGACAGACATCAGCACCAATATCAGCCGGACGCACGAGGCCCACCATCGCGTTCATATTGGCGCCGTCCATATAGACTTTTCCGCCATGATTATGGACGATTTGGCAGACATCCCGGATGGTTTCTTCAAACACCCCATGGGTTGAAGGATACGTCACCATCAAGGCGGCTAATGCATCTTTTTGCTGCGAGGCTTTGGCCTGCAGGTCAGCCAGATCGATATTCCCCTGCTGGTCGCAAGCCACAGGAATCACTTTTAACCCGGCGATGACTGCACTAGCAGGGTTGGTGCCGTGAGCGGAAGTTGGAATGAGACACACGTTGCGCTGACTCTGTCCCTGTTGTTCGTGATAGGCCCGAATGACCATCAAGCCGGCGTATTCGCCTTGGGACCCTGCATTGGGTTGCAAGGAGACGGCACTAAATCCTGTGAGGTCGGCCAGCCAGGATTCTAATTGTTGAACCAACATGTGATACCCTTTGGCTTGGTCGCCGGGGGCGAAAGGGTGCAATCGGCTAAATTCTGGCCAGGAAATTGGTATCATTTCGGCCGTAGCATTCAGTTTCATCGTGCACGATCCAAGAGGAATCATGGAATGGACAAGGGAAAGGTCTTTGGATTGAAGCCGGTGCATATACCTGAGCAATTCATGCTCCGAATGATAATCATGAAACACTGGATGGGTGAGGTAAGGGGAGTGCCGTTGAAACTCTGCTGGGATGGAGGCGTCTAAATTCTCGGACAACTGATCAAAAGAACAGGGTAGCGAGTTGTCAGCCGAAAAAATCATCAAGAGTTGGCATACCTCTTGGAAGGTGGTGGTTTCATCCAGAGAGAGACCAAAGGTGTCGTCCTCAAATCGTCGAAGATTCATAGAGGCCCGTTGGGCATTCTGAACGATCTGGGAGGGGGGCAGGTTGTCGCATCGGACACGGAGGGTATCAAAGAACGTGTTGGCTTTCAGATGGCACCCAAGTCGACGAAGACCTTCAGCGGTAGCCTGAGTGAGCTGGTGAATACGAAGGGCTATGTCTTTCAAACCCTCCGGGCCATGATAGACGGCGTACATGCCTGCGATATTGGCCAATAGGACTTGAGCCGTACAAATATTACTCGTTGCTCGGTCGCGTCGGATATGTTGTTCACGAGTTTGCAGGGCCAGCCGGTAAGCCTTTCGTCCTTGTGTGTCTTTCGATACTCCGACGATCCGGCCTGGGATGTGCCGTTTAAATTCCTCTTTGGTCGAGAGGAAGGCTGCGTGTGGCCCTCCATACCCAAGCGGTACCCCAAATCGTTGAGAAGACCCCACCACAATGTCGGCTCCCCAATCCCCTGGTGGAACTAAGAGCGTGAGAGCCAGGAGGTCGGTGCTGGCTACGACGAGCGCACCTGCTTCATGGGCTTTCTGAGCTAAGGCTTCATAGGGGCGAATAACTCCATCGGTTGAAGGATAGGAGAGGAGAACACCGAAAATTTCCTGTTGGACACAATCCAACGAATCGGGATTCCCCACGGTAATGAAGATATTCAATGGTTGAGCTCGTGTTTGCAGCACGGCGAGAATCTGTGGGTGGCAGTCCTCTGCCACAAAAAAGTTCTGACCTTTCGAATGACTGAGTCCTCGGCACATGCTCATGGCTTCGGCCGCAGCTGTGGCTTCGTCCAAAAGAGAGGCATTGGCTAGAGGAAGGCCTGTAAGGTCAGCAACCATGGTTTGGAAATTGAGTAAGGCTTCCAAACGTCCCTGCGCGATTTCTGCTTGATAGGGGGTGTATTGGGTATACCATGCCGGATTTTCCAAGATGTTCCGGGCAATGACGGGAGGGGTGAAGCAATCGTAGTACCCCATGCCAATAAAGGATCGAAACACCTGATTATGTGTGCTCAGACGACGTAGTTCGGCCAGCATATCTTCTTCTGATTGTGCCAAGGGAACATTCAAGGGCTTGGAGTGGCGGATACCCTGTGGCACAGTCGCTTGGATAAGGGCATCAAGAGACGAGAGGCCCAAAGTACCCAACATTTCCTGGATTTGGCCGTCGGTCGAGCCAATGTGGCGATGTGCAAATGCGGTCATGGCTGGCTAGGCTCCCTTTGTCTAACAAACAGCTGAATTTTCGAGTGGAGCCTGGAAGCCCCCAATACATCGTGGAAGGTTGTCTCGCACCGTGAAAGATTTGGGAACAACACTGAGTGAAAGGGAGTTTGGGATGAATTCGAGGGGTAAAAACAAAAATCTTCGACGTCTATGACCGATAAAGTAAGCACGGCATGTTAATTTCCCTCAGACTAGCATGTTTTTCCCATACCTGCAAAATCTTAGAGGACATCAAGACGAAGTTATTTGGTTATCGGTAGAGGAAAAGGGGAATTACGTAGTCAGCGACGAAAACGATGGGGTTGTACCCCGGCTTTTCCCATGCGTGTTCTGGATTGCTGCCGTTTTTCACGAGACAGGTTTTTCCACTGTTTCCGTAATTTGTGCCGGCGTTCCTTCTTTATTTCCGATCAAGGCATTGGTTAATGCAACCTTCCCGGTACCCAGGATTCTGGGTTAGGGGGCCTTCTTGAGCCCAGGCGGGTGGAAGGAACAATAGGGTCGCTAAAACGATTGGTCCACCTACCTGTCTATTCATGGAAGTTTCCCCAGATTTGATGATGATAATAATATAAAATCAAGCATAGTTGATCGTGTAACACATGAAGAACGAATCAGTTGACAGGGGGCTTAGGAATATACTTGCCCAAAGATCATCGCTCCCTGGGGAAGAAATGACCTGCCCAGGTGGCAATGGCCTCTTCGAGGAATCCTCACCATTTTAGATAGATAAGATGGGAATACATCTGGTCTGTTGCGAATGCGTATGTATTTACGGTAGAGAAATGAGAAGGACCAAGAGGTAATATATCCGGATTCATTATTTGAGATTTTCCTATGATTGTTCTCTCGAATATTCACAAATTGTATGACGGAACCTCCGCATCCCCCGAATCCATTCATGAACGAATGGATATGTGGATTGAGGA
>JAZFZJ010000336.1:0-4504 GCA_036443915.1 Nitrospirales bacterium | reverse complement strand
CTGATAGAGCCCTCGATCGGAGAAAACCCGACGGAAGCGACTCTAGAATCTCAGGATCCTGTTGATGCTCACATGGACATGGAGGGAGCTCTGGGGCAAGCACCGATGGGTGAGCCGTCCATGAGTGAACACTCCATGATGGAACCCGCAGTGGGGGATCAGCCAATGGAAGGGATGGGAATCCCTGCCGGCTCAGCGAGTGCCCCTGAAAGTGATATGGGCCTGGACGAGGTCTGGAAGCCTGCTCCGATGGATGAGCCGTCCATGAGTGAACACACCATGATGGAACCCGCAGTGGGGGATCAGCCGATGGAAGAGACGGGAATCCCTGCCGGTTCAGCGAGTGCCCTAGAAAGTGACATGGGCCTGGACGAGGTCTGGAGGCCTGCTCCGATGGATGAGCCGTCCAGGGGCGAACACTCCATGATCGAACCTTCGGTCGGGGAACAGTGGACGGAGACCACTTTACAGCCTCAAGGCTCCCTCGGTGCCGTGGAAATGGAGGCCGATCCCTTGGAAGAGCCTGTCATGAAAGAACACGTGATCAAAAGTGAGACAATGGTGGAACCCTCGACCGAAAGTGACAAGGAAGCGCAAAAGCTATAAGCGTATTTCGGAGGAAAGCCTGGACAGTCCTAGGATTTTTCCCTCTCCCTCCCTCTCCCATTTTGGGGACATGTTCTCCTCTCGCATTTCAGTCATCCCTTAATCTCCTCAAAAATCTTTCGGACATTACCCTCTGATTACCAGTAGTAATAAGGGTAATAGCCATAATACCGTCCTGGTGGGCCAAGAGGGTAATAGGCATAGGGCGCCCAATAAGGGTAACGCGGGCCATACCGATGATAATCGGAAGGAAAGGTGGGCCATACCTTTAGATGTTTGATGATAAGGGTGGGGTAGGCATATTGAATTTCATCTAGGCTTTTGTTCAGAGACCCTGAGAGTTCACCAACGAGGGTGACTCGGGTGCCAGCCGGAACGGTGGCTGGGTCTAGAAACTCTTCTTGGTGGGCAATAAAACGTCCTTGCGAGTGAGTGAGTTCCGTGGTGGGTTCCTTTTCATTAATAAGGGGTAATTGAAGGATGGTCAGTTCTGTGGAATGTTGTAGTCGTTTCGCGGTCAGGATTTGTCCCCCAAGTATCACAAGTTGCCCGCGATAGGTATCTGGCGATTCCTTTATTTGAATAAAGGTCAACGTGGGGGCAATATTGTTGGCAAGGTCTGGAGGAAGCGTCGCTTTGTAGGATGACGCGCATCCTGTCCAGAGGAGAAGTGCATTCAATCCAACACTTAGCAATTTAAAGGAACCTGGATACAATCTTCGGCCCGTTGAAGGATTGCTCATGGTCCACATTCTTCCTTTATAAAAAGAATATTCCCCCTACATGAAGGTTGGCAAATAGGGAAGTGGTTTTCAGCGGGGAATATGATGGAAAAATCCTGCAACACTCAGGCTTCATACCCTACGGGTATTTTCAGCATCTGATCTGGATAACAGGCGTTTTCTTATAAAATGCCCACAAACACAACGGGGATGGTTGACGTAGTTGAATGCTAAGCCCTCTTTTCTGGCCTGGAGGTAAATACGTATAAAATAGGAAGTCAGACCGACTTTTCGGGGGGGCATACCCTTTCCTGAATTACTAAATACCGAGGGTAGAGGAGGACCCTGGCAATTAGGGTTTCTTCTTGGGAGTGGCAAATTTGACTTCTGTAGCCACCCAATCCCGATTCTTAGGCAGTCCCTTTTTGGTGACTTCTGCGACCAGGCGATCCCCAACCTGTGGTCGAGCTTCTTCGACATGAATTCCATTTTGTTGAAAAATTGTTTGAGGTTGAAAAGCCAGGGATAGGCTTTCTCCTTTGGTAGTCGTTATGACCACATGGTCGGTCTCCAGGGCGGTGACGGTTCCCATAACATGGCCCGCGTCTCCGTGGGCCCATACGGAAATGGGCAGAACAAGTAAACAGAACAAGGTCAGCAGACGGAAATAAGTCACGATGTGAACTCCTTAGCAAAGCGTTAATGAGAATGGGGTGGAGGTGGGGCGAAGTCTTCTCCAGATAAGAATTTATCAAAGGCTTCTTGTTTTTCTCGTTCTGCACGAGTCATGGGATTATCCTTTTTCATTTCTTCAATATCTTCGGGAGTGATGTTGGGAAGGTGGCGAATAAAGAGGACCAATTTCCAGCTTTCGAGGTCTTCTTCAGGAGGCCCTTTCCCCCAGGCGGGCATTCCGGTGAACCGAATCCCCGAATGAATAATATAAAATAATTCTCCATCAGCCATGGATTGAATAGCTGCGGTTCGAAGATCGGGAACTGGAGGGTAGAAGTTTCGACCCATAGGCGTTTTCCCACTTCCATCATTAGCATGGCAGGTTGCGCAATGGTCGGCAAAATGATGGCGGGCTTCAGCTAAAATCTCCGGAGAAAATCGAACAGGATTGGACATTTTTTTAAAAAAGCTGGGGGTGGCAAGATGGCGAATGAACCTGGCGATTTTTACTTCCCATTCAGGGGGGGTGGCTTTGGCAGAAAAGGTGCCAGGCATTGCCCACATCGCAAACAAGAGGCCCCCAATGAGGAGGAGTAAAAACACAACAAAGAGAATTTTGATTCGTCTCAACATGGGCGGTGCGTATGGAGTAGTGTACCTGTTCGGCGATTTTTATCACAAGTCACATTTACCAAAAAGGAAGGTTTCATGTAGATCCCTAGTTGGCGGAGAAAGAATTTGATTAAGATGTTGGAAGATTCGTTGATAAGCATGGCTCGAAAATATTGACCCAGGGCCTATGATTGGCTTGAGGAGGGTTTTTTGTGAGTGAGGTGTCAGCAACCTGGGTTGAAGCGTTGAAGGATCCCACCTGTTATCCACACCCGGTAAGCCAGGTGACTCTGGTGGAAACGCATATCTCGTGGGTGGTGTTGACAGGGGAGTATGCCTACAAAATCAAAAAGCCTGTCGCGTTCAGTTTTGTGGATTTTTCAACGTTGGGAAAGCGTCAGTGGTTCTGTGAAGAAGAGGTGCGGCTCAACCGCCGGTTAGCTCCGGATGTCTATCTAGGAGTCGTCCCGCTCACGGGTTCCGCTTCTGCACCTCAAATGGATGGGCCGGGAGAACCGTTTGAGTTCGCGGTCAAAATGAAACAATTCTCTCCCGATCACGAGTTACACCAACTCCTCCTGACAGGCGAAGGACATGAGAGGCTCTTCTACCAATTAGCTGATCGTATTGCGAAGTTTCATGGTCAAATTGAGTCAGTTGAAGCCACTTCTCCATTTGGGAATTCGGCGATGGTTTGGCGTCCGATGGGGGAATGCCTGGATGAAATTCCTCTTCATGTCCTTTCACCATCGACTCAGGAGCAGTTGATGGAGGTCAGGGCGTGGGCGAAACGGGAATGGAGTTCTTTGCAAGAAGATTTCACGATGCGAAAAAACACTGGCCATGTTCGAGAATGTCATGGGGATCTTCATGCGGGGAATATCACCTTGTTTGAGGGGGACCCTTGTGTGTTTGATGCATTAGAATTTGACCCTCGCCTTCGTTGGATTGATGTCATGAGTGAAGTGGCGTTCTTCGTGATGGACTTACAGAAGAAGGGACGAGCGCATTTGGCTTGGTATTTTCTCAACCGTTATTTGGAAGTGACTGGGGACTATAGGGGAATGGTGGTCTTCCGATTTTATCAAGTCTACCGGGCTTTGGTGCGAGCCAAAGTGGCAGGCCTGCGTTTAGAACAATTGAAAAAGGGAAGTCACGATTGGGCTCGAACTCATCAAGAACTGATCGAGTATCTTAACCTATCCTTTCGATTAATCAGGCCATCCTCGCCGATTTTGATCCTTATGCATGGGGTGTCAGGGACAGGCAAAACGACAGTGTCGACGGAAGTTTTAAAGGCGCTGAGCGCCCTTCGGGTTCGTTCTGATGTGGAGCGCAAGCGAAGAGATGGTGAAGAAAAAAGGAGAGGTTTCGAGCAAGAAGAGGGTATGGGTTTGTACACCCCGACGATAACCCAGGCCACCTATGAGCATTTGCTAGATTTGGCGAATATCCTTTTACGAGCGGGATATTCGGTTGTGGTTGATGCCACGTTTCTTTGTCTTGCCCAAAGAACACCATTCATTGAGTTGGCTCACAACCTCCAACTCTCCTGGACCATTCTGGATATATGGGCGCCAAAGCAGGTGATCAGGCATCGCATACAGGAACGTACGCATGAAGGTCAGGATGCCTCAGACGCGACCATCTCCGTTATGGAACAGCAACAGGAAACGGTGGAATCCTTGACTGAGGAAGAACGGCCTCATGCCATTCGTGTGGACTCAACGGATGGGCAAGCCGTTCAGCGGGCTATCACCCGGTTACGGGACCTGAGAGAACCATTTATAAGGCAGGGACGATCCTAGTGGGCTTCTCATGCTCCATGTGTTTCAAGAAACACGTCAAAAGATGGCTTCGCTCCACATGATGGTGGGATCATTGGTCCC
>JAZFZJ010000335.1:0-4751 GCA_036443915.1 Nitrospirales bacterium | reverse complement strand
GAGGGATTTCAAATCCCTTCAGAGGAAATTGCCCAGGCATTCAGTCCCATTGCCAACATTCATGAGATGAAATTTCAAATGTATGTTTCAGGCCAGAAGCCCAAAGTCGGGATGTTGGTTTCTCAATACGATCATTGTTTGGCGGATGTGTTGCAACGCCACTGAAGGGGAGAGTTGGCGATCGAGATTTCGGCCATTGCGTCGAATCATCGGACTGGCGAATGGTGGGCCAATCTGTTTCATATTCCCTTCCACTACTTTCCGGTTACCCCACAGACATAGCTTGAGCAAGAACGTCAAGTGTTAAATGTTCAGGTTAGTGTTCCATCCTCGCCAGTTGTGCTATTCTTTCTGAAAATAGCCACGAGCCCTTTATGTTGAATGTAAAAGTCTTCTTCGTGTAAAACACTCCTCAGGAAATTTCCTATATTCCTTCCTAAGAGCCTGTTGAATAATTAAAAATTTTCTCAACCTCGAGCCCGCTGGGAAAACATTATCTGATATCAAAAAGAAGGGGGAATGTTCAAAAAAGCTCGCTTTCTCACCCGCCTAGCCCATGCACGCCAAGCCGTGCCTTTCCTCAGGCAAGGCCGCAGACGGTTTGACGCCCGGAGCGTACGGGCTAGTACGTGAGGGTGCACGGCGCGAAGAGCGCCTAGGCTGTGCACGCCGAAGGCTCCGGCAAAGCGTTGAGAACGCCACTGGCGGCTTTTTTCACCGTTTCCCCCAAGAAAATGGCACGGTATCCAGTTGTTGCCCAAGCCCTCAATAACTACACCACAACGTTAAACCTTGTGTTTCTGGACACGAATAACAATCCAAGGGGGAAATACCATGAAGATGATTTGGTAAGCTATTACCGTGCTCGAACGTGACTTTCAAACAAGTTCCAGGCAATTTCTAATACACCGTCAATTTGCGGGAAATTTTTGAGGGGAACCGGTATGGCTGCAACCGTATTAGTTGTTGATGACGAAAAGGATCTCGTGGATTTAATCCGATATCACCTTGAGAAGGAGGGCCTTCAGTGTCTGGAAGCCCGAGATGGGGAAACGGCTTTACGCTTGGCAAAGGAGCGTAACCCTGATCTCGTGGTGTTGGATTTGATGTTACCGGGGGTGGATGGATTGGAGGTCTGTCGGAAGTTACGCAAAGATGCGAAGACCGCGAATCTGGCCATCATTATGTTGACCGCCAAAGCCGAAGAAGTCGATCGCATTGTGGGTTTGGAAATGGGCGCCGATGATTATATGGTGAAGCCCTTTAGCCCCCGGGAGTTGGTCGCCAGGGTCAAAGCGGTCTTGCGACGTGGACAGGGGCAAGAAACGCCCAACATAAAACGGATTGGTACATTAGAAGTGGATGAAGGAAAACACCAAGTCTTGGTGAACAGGGCAGTGGTGGAATTAACGGTCAAGGAGTTTGACTTGTTGTGCGCCCTGCTCAAGGCCAACGGGCGAGTGCTGAATCGTGATCAAATTATGGAAACCGTCTGGGGCTACTCGAACGCGGTAGACATTGAGTCACGCACGGTTGATGTACACATTCGCCGGCTTCGTGAAAAGTTAGGGGCGGAACAGAAACGAATCGTGACCGTCAAAGGCGTGGGATATCGATTTGAAGTCGAAACGATCTGAGAATGCTGGGGGGCACGGATTGAAAAGCTATGCGTAATCCTTCCGTACATGTGGTGTGTTGGATGGGAGCTGCGATGCTTGTGATCGGGAGTGGCGTGGCCTGGGGATGGCCGGCTTGGCTGGTGGGGTTACTCGGGTTGGGATTCCTTGGTGCGGCCTTTGTGATCACTCGCACGATGTGGAATCAAGTGCAAGATGCAGAGGAAGCAGTGCGTGCGGGTCTTACACAGCTTCACCAAATGGGAATAAGCGAAATTCCACGCAACCGGGTGTCGGCAGATCGAGATAATTTGTCGAAAATGGTATCTCAGACGGTAACAAGCATCACCGCACGAATGGCCAGTTTAGAGGAAGAGCGGGAAAAAGTTGTGGCCATTATGGAAAATCTGGTTGAAGGCGTTCTAGCCTTTGATCAGAAAGGGCAGGTGCTATTCGCCAATCCGAGGGCTTTTACCCTTTTAAGCTTGGACAGCGGACAGATTCAAGGTCGATCAATGTGGGAAATCATCAGAAATCAGGAGCTGGCTAAATTAGTTGAAAACTGTCAGCACTTAGCCCTTCATGAGAGCCAACGGGCTGAAGTTGAATTACATGCTCCGGCGTTCATGGTTTTGGAAGTCTATGCCCTGCCATTTCCGCTTTCCGATCAGAAGAAGGGCAGTGTGCTGGTTTTTCATGATGTGACAGAGTTGCGACGATTGGAACAGGTGCGGGCCGAATTTATTGACAATGTATCACATGAATTGCGCACGCCCTTGGCGGCGATCGTGGGATATTTAGAAACCCTCATCGATGAACCATCGTTAGAGACCCCGGGCAATCGGAAATTTGTCCACATTGCGCATCACCATGCAGAGCGATTGAGCCGGCTTGTGAATGATTTGCGGAGTCTCTCTGAAATTGAATCGGGAAAAGTGATTCTCCGATGTGAAGCAGTTCAGCTTGAGGGAGTCGTCGAAGAGGTGTGTGAGATGTTTCAATCACAAGTTGTGAAAAAAGGCCTGCAGGTGTCCAATCACGTCAACACAGAGTTGTATGCGTGGGCGGACCGTGATCGGCTCATCCAAATTCTGGTTAACCTCATAGATAATGCCCTTAAATATACACCTGCCGGAGGTAGCATTTCGTTTCATGTTCATCCTCAGGGAAATGAGCGCATTATTTTGCAAGTGAAGGATACCGGCCAGGGTATTTCGTCCACCGACCTGCCTCGAATCACCCAACGCTTTTACCGGGTTGATCGGGCGCGGTCCCGAGAGGAAGGAGGAACCGGACTGGGCCTATCCATTGTCAAGCATCTGACCCAATTGCTTGGTGGCCAATTCCGCATTCACAGCGAATTAGGCAAAGGCACAACGGTAGAAATGGAACTCCCAATTTCTTCAACCAGCGCAGTCCCTTCATCTCCGCGTTGATCTTCCCCCTTTTTAACCCACCTTACATTGCCCGACATTCCACCTATAGTGTTTTAACTATCAAATACGCCGTTCACCCTCACCCCAACCTTTCGTTCCTCTTCGGAACGAAACCCTCAAGGGCGAGGGATTTCTGAAATGTCTTAGTTGAAAGTTAAAATACTATAGTAGCGTTCATTTATGGCCCTTCCCCTAAGATGGCGAGAGATCTATCAACGTGGATACATTGCCAGGGAACCTTTGCCCCACTCTTATTGTTCTGTAATTGTTAGGATTTTTGACGTTTGTAGAAGGGAAGCTTTACCACCTGCGCCTGCACATGCTTCCCTCGAATGTCGATCTCTAATGTGGTTCCTACTTGGGACAACGCTGGTGGGATCGATCCCAATCCAATTCCCTTTTGCAAAATGGGTGAAAAATTTCCACTGGTCACTCGGCCTACAGCGTTTCCCTCATTGAAAATGGCCATGCCATGACGAGGGATGCCTCGTTCGGTCATTTCAAAAGCTATGAGTTTTCTGGTGAATCCTTGTTCTTTTTGTTTGTGCAAGGCCGGCTTTCCCAAAAACAGGCCCTTGTCCCAGGCCACCACCCACTCCGCTCCGGCTTCCAGCGGTGAGATGTTTTCATCCATGTCGTTACCATAGAGCAAGTAGCCCACATCCAACCGCAGGAGATCTCGTGCGCCAAGCCCCGTCGGCTTCGCGTCATATTCCATACCAGCCTCTAATAGCCGGTCCCACGCTTTTGGTGCCTGCGTCGCCGGAAGGTACCATTCATACCCAATTTCCCCTGTGTATCCTGTTCGACTGAGTAGACTAGAGGTTCCCATGGCATCGATCATGAGACAATGCCGGGGCTTCAGATCGTCTATTTTTACCCCAGCAAACTTTCGAATGATATCTTTTGAGGCCGGACCTTGAATGGCAATTTGAGCCAGCTCTTCAGACCGGTCACGGATGATGGCTTTGGAATATTTTTCTTGTTGGTTCTCCAGAAACCATCCAAGAATCTTCTCACGATTAGAGGCATTGACACAGACCAAAAACGTGGAATGGCCAGTTTTATAAATAAACACATCATCTAGAATGCCTCCTGAAGCCCGGCACACCATAGAATACTGTGCTTGCCCCACCTGAAGCCCGCCGACATCATTAGTACTGATCCATTGGAGAAAGGCTTCGGCCTGATCTCCCGCTACTTCAATCCGCCCCATATGACTCACATCGAAGAAACCCGCAGCCCTTCGGACCGCGTGGTATTCATCAAGAACGCCCGTATATTGTATGGGCATAAGCCATCCGGCGAAATCCACCAGCCTCGCCTTCTGCGCGCGATGGGCTCGAGCTAAAGGAGTTTCCTTCATCAGGTCTCTAGTAGGGTGTTGAAACCTTTCACCAGCGATGTTCTCGGGGAGGGGCCGGGGCCGCGAGGATTCTTGTGTCCGTTCTGTCTGTTACCTTCCCTACGGTCTTGCTGGACGGACATTTTAAAATACCCAGTGTATTGAGATGACAGGTATCTACCATGTTGACTCACGCCAATATCTTGAAACCATGATATTTCCCACACCCTTTATGTACAGTCACAGCCCCGAAGCCACTAAGGGAACAAAAACATTCGTGAAGGACCACACAAGGATATCTTTACCGAAGGTCTAAGAGTTCCACTTCAAAGATCAACGTGGCATTGGGAGGAA
>JAZFZJ010000334.1:0-2987 GCA_036443915.1 Nitrospirales bacterium | reverse complement strand
GATTTGAACCCGTGTTGCCGGCTTGAAAGGCCGGCGTCCTAGGCCAGGCTAGACGATGGGGACGTATGGTGAAGCTTTTTCAATTCTGACTTGACTCAAGTATCGCTGAAGCGATAAGCCGTTGATTTTAGCAATGCCAAAAACACGAGTCAAACCAATACCTTAGAATTAAAGTCTTGGTTTGGGGCAAACTGGCCAACGAAGGAGAATCTGGTACATTTTCACCCAGGCAATCCTTAATATATGGCCTGCTTGTGTTGCCCTGGGTACAACCCGATCAACCAACAGTTGAGATAAAGCAACAAATGAACTGAGAAAAAAGGGTGGAGTGGTGGGCCTATAAGCCGGATTCTGTACTGTATGGAACGAATTCCATCCAGCGGTGACCATTTCTCTAGAGCCTACGTTACCATAGGCTTCAAGCAACCTACCCGAGAACTTCGGCCGGGCCAGCCTCTCTCTTCGTGTGTGAAGGAAGGTCTTTCCTTCTCCAACGGAGATTTGTTCTCCTATTTGGTTTTGCTCCAGGTGACGCTTACCCTGCCACCTGTGTTACCACAGGCGCGGTGGGCTCTTACCCCACCATTTCACCCTTACCTGACGGAAGCCCGCGCTTCAGTCATAGGCGGTATCTTTTCTGTGGCGCTGGTGTCGGATTGCTCCGCCTGGGCGTTACCCAGCACCTTGCCCTATGGAGTCCGGACTTTCCTCTCATGGAGATTCCGCGAGCGGTCACCCGGCCCACTCACACCACCGGTTTTCATCGTAGGCAAGCAGAGGAAAGAATGCAAGGGGAACCCAAAGCAGGAAAACCATACTCAGAGCTGTTGAATAATTCGAAATTCTTTCCTTGCCGGTTGGCTTTGCCATATTCCATGGCTTACCAATGGTAAGAGGGAATGTTCAAAAAGACCCCCTGTCTCACCCGCCCAGCCCGTGCACGCCAAGACGTGCCATTCCTCGGGCAAGGCCGAGAACGCCGCTGGCGGACTTTTTCAATATTCCCTACTCAGCTGTTTCTGCTTCCAGATGATGCGCCATATAGAGCAGCCGATGACAATACGAACAATCCAATAACTCGTCTCCTCGTTTCACCTCGGCCACGAGTTGGGGAGGAAGTTGAAGCCGGCATCCACCACAAGCCCCATCATTGACTTCGGCTACGGCAAATCCTTTTCGCATGGATTTTAACCGGTTGTATCGAAGGAGGAGGGGTTTCTCAACCGAATCGGCAAGATTCTTGTGCTGTTGATCCAAATCCGCCACCTCATTCGCCAATTGGGCCAATTGCGTCTCCAAACGTACCTTTTCTGCATCAAAGGTTTTCTGGGCTTCCTTGGCTTGTTCTTCCAACTCTTTCACGGCTTGTTCATTCTGGTCGACCCGCTCCATCAACTCCAACACATTTTCTTCAATGGAATCTTTCTTCTTTCTCGCTAACTCAATTTCAAACAAATGAGCTTGGTATTCCTTATTCGTTTTTAATTCAGACAGTCGACTCCGAATTTTCTGAAGGTGTTCTTCTTGAGTCGCCAATTCCCGCTCCGCACCCTGCCGTTGCTTCACAAGGAATTCGCCGGTATTTTTTAGGGCTTGAAGACGGGTGAGAATTTCTTGGAGGGGATCTTCCGCCGCTTTCAGAATCTCTGGAGCTTTTTGTTGTAGGCCTTGAATCTGAAAAATTCGAAGATCAAACGTTTGAAGTTTAATAAGGAATTGCAGCTGCGAATTCACAAAACCCTCAACATCCTAAGACTCATTTACCCTTTCACCACTTCAAGTCAGACCCGCAATCCTGGTGGGCCCACCAGGACTTGAACCTGGGACCAACTGATTATGAGTCAGCCGCTCTAACCAACTGAGCTATGGGCCCGGGATCCAAACCATATAGTATATCTTTTACCATAGATTGCCCATCAGAAAAAATCCCTTGTGATTTTTCTTAGAGGATAGGGGTTACTGATCAAGAAACCATCAAATCAGCTTTCTTTCCTCGAAGTTCGTTGATTTCCACATTCAAGGCATCAACCGCTTCCGACCGTCCTTCACGTTCCGCGGATTTAAGCTGGCCAATCAATTCATCTAAAATTCGCTGTAACCGTTTGTTTTTTAAGGTTCGAAGACATCCGATCACATGGGCAGATATATCCTCAAGATATAAATCCTCAACACTCAGTTGAGCCACGACCGTTTCATAGGCTGGATCGTCACTCAATTCCCCCCGAAATGTCTCTAGATCCACCTGCCCATCCTGACCACGATAACCCACCACTTTACCCAGAATGTGGAGGTAGATGGACCCCGTAAACTCCACCTCATCCAGTTGAAGGATCTGTACGGACTCAAGCCGACCCTGGAGCAAGAGGATAATCAGATCGCGTTCTTCTCGCAGGCCGGCTGGCACAGACAAAGTGGGAAGTTTTTCGTCCGGCTTGGAAGAAGGCTTAGACGAATGAACCCGAAGTCGCAACGTTGGCAACCGTTTCCTGAGTAAATCCTGTCGAAACCCCAAGCGTTCTGAGACGAGTTTCAGGTATTCATCCTTTTCAAGAGGATTTTTGGTCTTTTGAAGAATCGATAAAATTTCATCCGCCCGTTTGAGTCGGTCTTGCATGGAATCCTTTTGAACTTTATCTAAGACCGAAGTGATCGCAAAATCCAACAAGGTGGTGGCTCTTTCCTCTAGCTCACGAAACGCAGCGACACCATGGGTTCTCACGAACGAGTCAGGGTCTTCCCCTGCCGGTAATAACAACACTCGGACGTCTACCCCCGAATTCATAAATAGGTCGAGCGTTCGCAAGGCGGCATTGACCCCAGCTGTATCCCCATCAAATACCAAGATGACCGACGGAGCTAATCGACGCAAAATCTGGACATGATCAACGGTTAAGGCCGTCCCCAAAGGCGCAACCACATTCGCAATCCCATGTTGGTAAAGCGCAATAACATCGAAATACCCTTCGACTAGATAAAATCGCCCTGCT
>JAZFZJ010000333.1:0-3258 GCA_036443915.1 Nitrospirales bacterium | reverse complement strand
ATCCTGTAATGCTAAAAGTTTTGGAATATCCGGAGATTGTTATGGTGCGATCGGCCATGTCAGGTAAAGAGGCGATGCTTACATGCTTATGGTCGTCATACACAAAATATTCGTAAATTTCATCCGTGAAAACGAAGAGATCATGTTTTCGCGCCATCGCTGCAATGGCTTCCAACTCCTGAAAGGTGAAGACCTTTCCTGAAGGATTCCCTGGTGTATTGACGACAATGGCTTTGGTCCGATCCGTGATGGTCCGATCCAAATCATCTAGTGCTATCTTCCAAGTGGATCCGTGTAAAGCCACAATCTTTGGTAGCGCTTCCACGGCCAGTATCGTACTCAGATGATAGCCGTAATAGGGTTCAAAGAGGATAACTTCATCCCCGGGATTGAGGAGGGCCATACATACACACTGAAAGGCTCCCGTAGCGCCAGCGCTCACAGTGATCTGCGTTTCAGGGTCTACCTTCATGTGATTAAAGCTCTCCAGCTTTTGTGCCAGGGCTTGTCGAAGTTCAGCCAGGCCATCAAACCGAGTATAGGTATTGAACCCCAAATCCATCCCTAGTTGGGCAGCACGAACTACTGGTTCTGGAACGCCAGTGTCACAGACACCTTGGGCTAAGTTAATCCCCTTCACCTCCGCGCAGGCGGACGTCATCGCACGAATTTCGGATTGCACCAATCCCGCCAAGCGCGCATTTTCATTCAGGCTCATGACATCATCCTTTTATCTTGTGGTTCATTGGTATCCAAAATTAATTGCCACAACCTGTATTCAACTCCTGAGACCTTCTTGCTCCCTCTTCTTCCATTCCCCTAGACTGTCATCACTTCCCAACAAATAGCAAGACAACCCTCAACCCATGTGTGTTCAGGTGGTTTTCCCATGATGGGAATGTTGAAAAAAGCCGCCAGCGGCGTTCTCGCCATTTTGCCCTGCTCACGTACTCGCTGTACGCTCCGCGCGTCAAATTGGCTGCGGCCTTGCTGGACGGACTTTTTTGAACATTCCCGCCAGCTACTGATATCGGTACTTCCTCGGGCATGTATATGCGACCTCCGAGAAATATTCAACACGCCCATTCTTGATTGCCACCCAAGAGGGAGATATCCCATTGGGTTTTTCAAGAAACCTGTTTAACACACCAAATTAGTTTAATGAAACGTTGGTAGGAGTTCCGAAACGGATGATGGGAACGGTCACAATATCTAAAAATGATCCCAAGCGGATGATCATTTGGTTAAAGGTTTCCGGTTCGGTGGGTTTCGTGAGATAAAAATTGCAGCCTATGGCATGACAGGTTTCCACTTCCTTGGGATCATCTGTGGTAGATAGCATCAAGACAGGAACTTTTTTCAACACTTCGTGTTCTTTAATCCTTTTCAATACATCGATCCCATTAACCTTAGGAAGATTAATGTCGAGCAGTAATAAATAGCGATACGACCCTTTCACTTGTTGACCTTTTTCGGAACCCAGTAAGAAATCCAAAGTTTCTTGTCCGTCCCTCAGACGTTGACAGGGTTTTTCCATCCCGCCCCGTCGGAGATTTCTCTCGATTAAGGCTGCGTGTCCATCATCATCTTCCGCGATGAGAATTGTGATTTCAGCGTTCATCTTTCCCTCCTTCTTCAGCAACGACCGCTCGAGGGAGGTAGACCCGAAACGTCGTGCCTTGCCCAGGCACCGATTCAACCTCAATCTTACCTTTATGGCGGTCGATGATCCGCTGGACAATGGCTAACCCCAAGCCCTGCCCACCTTCTTTTTGGGGATCGAGTCGGTGAAACACTTGAAAGATCCGTGCATGATGTTCCAGAGGAATACCAATGCCATTATCGGTAATGACATAGACCGACCATCCATTGACGGTTTTTCCTGAAATACTAATTTCCCCAGAACGCGAAGGCTCCAGATATTTTTGGGCGTTATCGATTAGATTGGAGAAAACCTGCGTCATTAAAACATCGTCCCCCATACAGTCCGGAAGATCCCCTATATGCAACACCACGCCTTTTTTCTTCAGTTGATACTCCATGGAAGTCACAATCCCCATCATGAGCTGATTGACGTCCAACCCCTCCCACTGAATATCCATCTGCCCCAGCCGGATAAATCGGAGGATTCCTGAGGTCACGGCATTCACACTATCGGCCCCCGCTCGAATAAACCGCACGGCTTCAGGAATCTCTTGCTTCACCAAAGGGTCCAGACGGTCGCGCACCCTTTCAGACAAGGCATCTTCCTCAAATAATACTCGAAGTCGATCACAGGCCATAGTGAGTTCCTGGCAAAATCCCTGTATCGTCACAATTGGAGCCCGCAGGTCGTGAGAAATAACATGCATCAACGTTTCCATATCGGTCAGAGAATCTGTTTGGGTTTCCCCTGTTCCTTCGAGAGAAGGCTTGTCCGGTCGACTTGGTATTTCCATAAATCGTCGCTCCTTTTCAGCCTGTAATGAGAGATCCTCTTCTCAGTCCCACCCCCCCCGGACCCTCCGTGGCCGGAAGAATGGTGCCGTCCTTCAGACAGAAGTTCCCTGCAACCTCACGCGAGTGAACAATCTCTCACGCTGAGCCTCGAAGGCCGTTGTGACTGACTCCCCCAGCACTCAGCTCATGAAGACCATTCTTGAGATGTCAGGGCAGCACACTTTCTTGTAAAAAAAGGGGATTTGGACAAGGGAACGACCAAAGAGTTGCGTGACAATGGTCATCCCCCAGCAAAAGAATAAAAACGGTATGAAGATACATACATACTACACGAGAAGATGAATTATGAACAGCGTATAAATATTTACTATTTTTATCATAGGATTCATCAACGGTCCAGCCGTATCTTTAAAAGAGTCCCCCCAACGGTATCACCCGTCACGGCCCTACCACACAATGCGAAATTGAGCGCCAAATTCAGTCCCCAGACTAGTAAATCCCTATCGGCCTTTTTGTGAGTCAACGCCCCATTGAATATGGGCCTGTTCCCAAAGGCCCGCTGTCTCACCTGTCCAGCCCGTGCACGCCAAAGCGTGCCTTCCCTCGAGCAAGGCCGCAGGCAGCGAGGGAGGCCTAGACCTCAGATTAAAGTAGTTGAGGACTCGAAGGCTCTTCGCCTTCTCGCCAGGCAACGAGAACGCCGCTGGCGGACCCTGCGCCTTCGCGAGGGCATGCTTTTTCAACAGGCCCCTACTGCAAGTCCCAGAGCTTCGAGGATGTGAGGAGGGAGCCGTTTGATTTTGCCTTTGGGATCAACGG
>JAZFZJ010000332.1:0-22255 GCA_036443915.1 Nitrospirales bacterium | reverse complement strand
GCGGGCTGTTGGTATTGGTTGGGGTGATGATCTATGCCGATTCCGTCACGGTGGTGACCGGTATCCTAGACCGCAATGGGATTGGCTGGTACATCGGCCAGTAACCGAAGCTGATCGACCTCATCGTTTTTCTCTGTCCCTTCCCTCTCTAATCACCCTCTTTTCTAAGCACACTCTTTTTTTATGGTTTGGTAAGACAAAGCTATACAGGTTTGAGCTGACTTAACCCGTAGGGGAACAAATATGGGGATTTTTTTAAAGAGGAACAGAAAGGTGGAGAGTTTAAAAGAAGTTAGGTCCCAATTTTAGCACCACTCGCCGGCTTTGCAGGATTTATCCTGCTTCGAGAGTTGAGCAGGTGAAGTGGTGGGTGGAACGGATTGAACGGATCCCGAGTCACACCATGTTCCAATTTTGCAAGATGTGTTTAAAGAAAGGTGGTCAGTCGTTGTGGTCTCTGGAGTGGGGGTGGTTGAGGGAGTTGGGAGAATTCCCGCATGCGAAAATGAAGATGATGCTTGGTTAAAATCGGTGGGCTTTGCCCCGGAGGCTTGGTTGGTAGGATTTTCAAGAAGAGGTTGACTCTTGGGAAGAGAGGCCAAGAGTGTCGGATTCTGTTCTTGCAGTTTGACCAGAAGTTTTTGTGCGGCTAAATGATGAGGATTTTGGGGATGTTGCTTGACCATCGCAATCAACCAATCCTGTGTCCATTCTTCTATCCCCAAATCCTGATAGGTTTTGGCCAATAAAAACATGGCATCTCCAGCAGACTCTAATTCAGGGTATTCCTTTATCACCTTTTCAAATCGATGAGCGGCAGCTAAATAGGACTCTTGATTAATATAGAACTTTCCAACCATGAGGTGCCGCTGGGCCAATTGTTCTTTGCAGTTCCATATGGATTGTTCGGCCTCGCTTTCATATTGGCTGGCCGGAAAGGCCTCAAGCAATTTTTCAAAAGCCAGAATGCACTGATTAAGGGGTTCAGGATCTCGGTCAACCGTTTGGTATTGCTTGAAGTGGCTTTCCCCAATTTTATAGTAAGCATAGGGAGCGAGTACATGGTTTCGGTGGAGATCCAGAAAATGTTTGTACTCCACAATGGCTTCCGCATAGGATTCTTTCTCAAAGAATGATTCAGCCCGTTTCATAATGACGTTTGGGTCGTAACTCATTTCTATGGTATCACCCACAAAGATTTGTTGGTCTGTCGTAAATATTTCTTTTTCTGTTGAGGAGGTTTCAATGGGGTCAGGGGTGGACGAGCATCCAATAACAAGCAGTAGAAGAGTGAGGGGTAGAAGGCAAAAGCCTTGAATAGAATAGGGGAGTTTCATCGACAGGAAAATAGAGATTGATTTGTTCTGGATATTACCGTTGGGAATTGGTTCAGGCTTTCCTATTATTCGACGTACTTGTATTTATACAAGATTCGGACCAAAAGTGGAAAGTCTTAAACATCATTAATTTGCGGAATATGGGATCTGTCAGTCTGTCCCATATTTACCACATTCTCTCCCTTGGGCTCTCTGTTATAATGGTCCATTTTTCTTTAATGTAAAGGTAGGACTGGGGTACCATGGCATGAATCAGAACCTATCCAGGATTGTGGGAACTGGGTCCTATCTCCCGGCCCGCAGGGTTGAGAATCAAGAAATAGCGGCCCTTGTCGGGAAGGAGCCTTCATATATTTTTCGGGTGTCTGGTATTCGTACGCGATATTGGGCAGAGTCTCATGAGGAGTGTTCATCCCTGGCCGAGCAGGCTGCCCGGCAGGCTTTAGAGCAGGCAGGATTATCTTCAGAAGACCTTGATGCTATTATCGTATCCACCACCTCACCAGAAATGGTGTTTCCTTCCACGGCCTGTTTGCTTCTGGCTCGATTAGGTATCAGAGGTATCCCTGCGTTTGATTGCTCTGCCTCCTGTTCGGGATTTCTCTATGGTCTTTCGATGGCTGATTGTTTTATCCGGGCTGGACAGTTTCGTCGATGTTTGGTTGTGGCTTCTGAAGTGAAATCTCGGGCTTTGGATCGAGACGACCTTAGCACGGCTATATTGTTTGGGGATGGAGCGGGCGCGGCAATTTTGGAGCGATCTCCCACTCCGGAGGTGGGAATCGTTGGCATTCGACTGCATGCGGATGGGCAGTATCATGACCTCGTGAAGATTCCAGGGGGAGGATCTCGTCAGCCCTTGTCTCAAGCCGTGCTTAATGATCGCGGGCATACGTTGCGAATTCAGGGTTCGGCTGTGTTCCGTATTGCTATTCGGAAATTGCGTCAGGCAGTGGTGGAGCATCTGGACGAGGAAAAGTGGGACGTGTCGCAGCTTGATCAGGTCATTTTTCATCAAGCTAATGGACGAATGCTTGCCCAGCTCTGTCGCACGCTTGGTGTTCCCGTTGAGCGATGTGTGACAATGATGGAGCAGGTGGGTAATACCTCATCGGCCTCGTTGCCCATTGCGCTTGATCATGCGAACCGAAGCCAGCGGTTGAATGCAGGGAATCGGGTCTTGTTGGGCACGTTCGGTGGAGGATTGACGTGGGGAACGGCATTAGTTCGATGGGGGTGAAGGGATTGCAATATTCCGTAAACGGTTTTGAGTAAGGCCTGTCTGCCTTTGGTTGACGATAGATCGCGGTTTCGCCTATCGTGCCTTTAGAAAAAACGAACCACGGAAGGAGGGGATATTGAAAATTTTTTTAGCCAATCCCAGAGGGTTTTGTGCGGGTGTGGACCGAGCCATTGAAATTGTCGACTTATCCCTTAAAGCTTACGGAGCCCCCATTTATGTCCGCCACGAAATTGTCCATAGCCGACATGTGGTGGAATCCCTTCGCGGAAAGGGCGCGATTTTTGTTGAGGAACTGAATGAGGTGCCAGATGGTTCCATTGTCATTTTCAGTGCCCATGGTGTGGCCAAAGAAGTTTGGGAAGAAGGCAGAAAAAGAAATCTGAAGATTATTGATGCGACGTGTCCCTTAGTGATTAAGGTGCACAATGAAGTGAATCGCGATTATGCCCATGAGTATGAATTGATCCTCATTGGCCATGCCGGGCACCCAGAAGTAGTGGGAACGCTAGGGCAGATTCCGGATAAATTCCATCTGGTTTCGTCGGTGAAAGATGTGGACAACTTGGAGGTCGAAAATCCCATTCATTTATCGTATGTGACCCAAACGACATTGAGTATTGATGAATGTCGGGATATTGTCGAAGCGCTCCATCGTCGATTTCCGGGTATTAAGGGGCCGCACCAGGAAGATATTTGTTACGCCACCCAAAATCGGCAAAATGCTGTCAAAGAACTGGCCCGGTTCGTTCAGGTGATTCTGGTGATAGGCTCTCCTAATAGTTCCAATTCTAATCGACTGAAAGAACTAGGTGAGCGATGTGGAATTCCTTCGTATTTAATCGACTCCTATCAAGACATTCAGCTTTCCTGGCTTGAAGGGGTGCAAGCCGTCGGTCTTGCGGCTGGGGCTTCAGCACCGGAAGTGTTAGTCTCCCAGGCCATTAAATTCTTAAAAGAGCAGGGCGCCGAAAGCGTAGAAGAACTGACTGTAGTCGAGGAGGATGTTGAATTTCTTCTTCCTAAGGAATTGTTGATGGCTACCAAACGAAAATAATCGCTGTTGTCTATGAAGATTCTCTCTACACTATTTTGGGAAGGTTAGATCCATTGTCCTGAACTTTCCCTCACCCAATTCATTCGGCCATCCCTCACCCACAAGCACCTCAGGGGCAAGGTGTCTAAACGGGCCCTCATTAATTTCGTCCCTGCGGCCTCCTGGTACCTCTTCTCAATACACCTCCGAACTGAGTCTTGAAAGTCAAGATATAGGGTGTGAATTTCCCCTTATCCACTCTATTTTGTGGTTTTCTTTGATTTTTCCTACTCTTTATGTTACAGATTTGAAACCAATCAGTGGCCCTTCATCTACCCACTTCCGGGAGGGACTATGTATCTACGTACCCTAGTGGTCAATGGGTTTAAATCCTTTACTGAAGCGAAGATTGATTTTCCTGATGGGATCACGGCGGTTGTCGGTCCCAATGGGACCGGGAAGAGTAATATCGTGGATGCTATTTTGTGGGCTATGGGTGAACAGAGTGTGAAAAGTTTACGAAGTGAGCGGATGGAAGATGTCATTTTCAATGGAACTGAGCAACGTAAGCCGATGGGGATGGTAGAAGCCTCCCTCATTTTTTCCGAAGTTTCGCCCCGGGAGTTAGAGCCGGTCTCGGCCTTGGTGAAAGAGCTAGAGCAACCGACAGATGTCATGATTACTCGACGCCTCTACCGGGAAGGGGAGAGTGAATATTATTTCAATAAAATTCCTTGCCGGCTTAAAGATATTCGAGGATTTCTTTGGAATGCCCGAGCGGGAACTCGAGGACAGTCGGTGATTGAGCAGGGCAATATCGAACAATTGCTGAGTGCCTCCCCACAGGAACGACGGGAGTTTATCGAAGGGGCCGCTGGTATCATTCGCTATAAGAAGCAAAAAGCTGAAGCCTTACGAAAATTACAAAGCACAGAAAACAATCTCTTACGGGTTCGGGATATTTTAGGAGAAGTGCGTCACCAGCTTCGTACGCTGAGTCGGCAGGCCAAACAAGCCGAGGAATATCAAGTACTCCTTCGTGAAGCTCGTGACCTTGAGGTGCGATTGTTGACAGGCGATTTTCGACGGTTTTTTGCAGAACAGTGCCGGGTTGAAAAGGTGTTACAGGATTCTGAAAACCAAGAACTGTCCTGTGTTGCAGACGAAATCCGGATTGTGGCGGAAAAGCAACAGGTGGAGTTGGAGCTGGCATCTACCAGTGAGAACCTCAAGGAGGCACAGGATGGCCTTCGAGAAATCGAACAACGAATGTCTCAGGCTTTCACGGTGATCCAGATCGAACGGAATCGCTTGGAGCAATATGAGCAACAGCATGAACAGGTTATGGGAGAGCGAATCCGTCTCAATGAGGAGAGACAGGAAGCAGCAGGTTCTCTAGAAGCTCTCAGGGAACGGATGGCCCAAATTCGCTGTGAGATTGAGATTCTGTCTTCATCCCTAACCGAAACCGAAGAGAATATGACCACGTTGGTTTCCCGTCGTGAAGAGATAGCGGGGCAGGTCGAAACAAGGCGTGAAACCATTTTGGCCTTGGCGGTCGAAAAAACGAACGTGGAGAATCGCATACGAAGTATTGCCGAAGGGCAGAATTTGATGGTTCGTCGGATTGAACGGCTCACGGCGGAGTTCACCCAATCCCAGGCAGATCAAAGCACACTCAAGGAGGAAGGGGAAACCCTTCGCCAGCAAAGCTTGACTCTAGAAGGCCAACTCAATGAGTTGCGGACTAATCAAGATCGATTAGAAGTGAGTCTTCAGAGCCACAGGGAAACCCGTGAAGAACTTGATGGAAAAATTCTCGAACTCCAAACACAATTCGCTGGGTCTGAGTCTGAACTTCGTGCCCTGCAAAGGGTATTTCGTGAGGAAATAGGCTATGGCCATAATGGAGAGGGCGATGAAGCCTCTATTCGCGTGGCATGTTCATCTATCCAGGAGGCATTGGCAGAACGCATGGAGGTGCCAGAACAGGTAGAAAAAGCCATTGAAGCGGCTCTTGGTGACCGGTTGCAGGCCTGGATTGTGCAATCGCCCCAAGAGGCGGAAGTGGCGGTTGGCCAATTTAAAAAACAAGATTGGGGAAAGGGGAGCTTTATTCCCTTACAGATTCCACGTGACGGGGAAGATGGCGCTTCTGAATGGTGGATGGCTTTGCAACAGG
Source organism: Nitrospirales bacterium (assembly GCA_036443915.1). Lineage (GTDB taxonomy): Bacteria > Nitrospirota > Nitrospiria > Nitrospirales > UBA8639 > Nitrospira_E. The sequence continues at coordinate 16,460 of JAZFZJ010000332.1, read as the reverse complement.
ATCCCATAGTGCGAGGGTTGGCCAAAGAATTTGTTCAGGTTCCGACTGATTTGAGGCCGGTGGTGGATTCCTTATTGGGGAACACCGTGATTGTGGAGTCATTATCTGGGGGCCTGGCTCTCATGAATACCTTTGGGTGGTTTAGGGGAAAGGGCCCACTTCTGGTCACGTTGAGTGGGGAACTTATTTTTCCTTCAGGATTGATTAGTGGTGGGTCAGGTGGAGAAGCAGGAGGATTGCTACGCCGTAGGCGGGAAATTCTGAAGTTGGAAGGGCAGTTGAAAACTCTTATTGCTGAGTTGGGGGAGGCGCAAGAAGCCCGAAAAACCCTTTTCCAGAATATTGAGCAGGTATCGGCAGAGCATGAAATCGCGACCTCCGCCATTCGTGAAATGGAATACCATCTATTAACGGTGAAAAAGGAAGCAGGCACTAAAGAACAAGCGCTCTCAGACTTTCTCCGCCGGTTGGAGGTTCTTCAACAAGAGCGAGGAGCGGAAGAAACGGAATTGGTGCGCCTTCAGGTTGAGGAGGTCGACATTCGCAGTCGGCTCGAAAGTTTGGATCGTCGTCGGGAAGAGGAAGATGTTTCGCTTCGTCAATGGCTGAATTCTCTGAACGACCTTGATCGGGAACAACAAGAATTGTCCCAAACCCTCAATGACACTCGGATGAATTTTCACACCTTGAAAGCCCAATGGGACCATGAACAGAGTAATATGGCACGGATTGACCGGGAGGAGGAAAGTCGAAAATCCCGCATTCAACAGATTGACCAACAATTGGAACAGCTGTTCTTGCAGAGCCGAACGAGCCAGGAGGAGAAGCTCAAAAATGAAGAATTGGTAGAAGCGTTAGATGTTCAAAAAGGATCAATATCTGGAGAACTACGAGAGCTGCAGAATCGCCATTCGGGGTTCATGGAAGAATTGAAACGGCTGGGTGATTTGGTTGGGCAGGCTCGGGACACTCTCTCACAGATATTCAAAGCGCGCGTGCCAATTGAGGGGCGTTTGGCAGAAGTTCGTACCAAGCTGCATGCAGTGGAAGAAACCCTCACTCTGACCTATGAAATGGCTACTGAGGATCTGAAAGTTCGCCAGGAGGAGGTAGAAGAAAAGAAGGAAGTGGGTGCGGGTGAGCAGTATTCCCCTGTTCAAGATCCAGATCAATGGAGAGATCGCTTACAGGTTATCCGAAGAAAATTGGAGCGCATCGGTCCCATTAATTTGGCGGCGATTGATGAACATGCAAATTTAGAAGAACGGTATCAGTTTTTACTGTCTCAGGAAAAAGATTTGGCGGGCTCCCTTCAATCACTTCAAGAAATCATTCAACGCCTGAATCAGACAACCAATAAGCTCTTTGCTGAAACCTTCAAAGAGCTAAAAATGAAATTTAATGAAGTCTTTTCGGCGTTGTTTGCCGGGGGGCGGGCCGAGTTGATTCTGGTCGAAGCGCCCGAAGACAGTGAAGAACCAGAATCGTTCAATCTCGAGCCAGGAGTAGAAATTGTGGCTCAACCTCCAGGCAAGAGATTGAAAAGTCTCAGTATGCTATCAGGTGGTGAAAAGAGCATGACCGTTATGGCGCTGTTGTTTGCCAGCTTTTTGATTCGCCCTTCTCCGTTTTGTGTCTTGGATGAGGTTGATGCGCCGTTGGATGAAACCAATGTGGTGCGATTCGGGCAATTTTTACGCAAGATGGCTGATCTCTCTCAATTTATTATCATTACTCACAATAAACGGACGATGGAAATCGCTAACTCCCTATTTGGAGTGACGATGGAAGAGCCAGGGATTTCGAAGTTGGTCTCTGTTCGCTTACATGAGTTAGAGGAGGTTGGATAAACGAATTCGAGTAAGTCAGGATCGTATACAGCTTAAAAAAAGCCCCTTCCGGTTTCAATGGGAAGGGGCTTTTTGGGGAGAGCACGGAGTGGTTAGCGGCTAATTTCTGACGCCACTCCAAACTTTTTCTGGGTCAATTTCTTTGTCCGGGTTGAGTTCTATAGCTTTGTTAAGAAGGACTTCGGTAGTTTCTGGGACTTCTGGATCTGGGATACAACAGTCATCGACGGGACACACCGCTGCACATTGGGGTTCGTCAAAATGACCGACACACTCTGTACAGCGTTCATAGGTAATAACATATACGGTATCACCCTCTCCCTGTCCTTCTCCAACTGGGAAACTTTTTTCTTCCGCAGCGCTCCGTGTTTCAAAAATCGCCTCATTAGGGCATTCTGGGAGACAGGCACCACAATTAATGCATTCTTCGGTGATCAGCAACGACATAATTCCTCCTTCACAGACAAATGAAAAATATTGTCAATTGTATCGAGGTGGGGTGAAAGATTCTTGATTGAGAATGCCACGGTTCTCTTGTGAGAACGGTTCACATATTATAATCAGCATAAAATGTAAGAACGTAATTTATTTTAACGATAAAATTTTCTGAACGTCAATCGGACAGAAGACCTATCAGCTAAGCCCTTTGGCCTGTTCTGTATAGGCTTTTGTTACTCCAGATAAAGAAGCAAAGACTGGAGGGGACAGGAATCAAAGTTGTATTCTGATTGATTGAATGCTCCTAGGGTCCGTGTTGATCTTGACGCATGGTGAGCTTGTTGTTATAGCAGCCAGATTCGGCACGATGACCGCCCCAACACAACGTTGAGGGAATGTCCCTAAAGTCTGAATGACTGTGTGTGGGAGTTGTATATTTTGCAAGGTCGTGGGCTCTCCATACAGGTTGTTTTTTTCTAATGCCTTCTTTTCCTTTTCTCATTCCTCCTTCTTTATTTTTTCCTCAGGATGAAAATCGATAGTCCCAAGCCCTCCCTTGCCTTCGCCTATGGAGCATTATCAACGGCGGCGGTCGTGTGGGGAGGTTCCGTGGTGGCTCAAAAAATAGCCTTGGGCCCCTTTTCTCCTGTTGAGACCTCAGTGTTTCGAGGTTTGGGAGCGCTTGCGCTCCTCATCCCCCTTTGGATATGGAAGGAGGGATATACTAGGTTTTCAGCAAAAGATTGGAGAGATTTTTTCTTATTAGGATTAGGAGTGCTAGGCAATCATCTACTGGTGTTATTTGGATTGCAATTTATTGGGGCGGGTGCCGCAGGGGTCATTATTGGGGCGAGTCCGGCCATCACGGCTTTTCTCGCATCCCTCCTCATACGGGATATCCCATTGCAGGCGGTTTGGTTGGGATGCCTGATTTCTTTCTTTGGAGTGGCATTAGTCTCAGGGAAAGAAAGTCTGGAAGGTGTCGGGTCCAATCCCGTCTTAGGTGGGGGACTCATAGTCTTGGCGTTGGTGAGTTGGGCTCTCTATACCATTGGGTGTCGGGTGATTATGGAAAGGTTTTCTCCATTGACGGTCACATGGACAACTCTCACCGCGTCTTTGGTCTATGAAATTCCCCTGTTGTTCGTGAATCACAAAATGCTCGTGGTCGGGCTGGACACCGTTCCGGTATCCGGTTGGATAGCGCTTCTCTATGTTATGGTATTTGCCACGGCCGTGGGACAACAGGCCTGGCTCTATGGGGTGGAGGGAGTTGGACCCTCTAGGGCAGGAATTTTTGGAAACCTGATCCCGGTATCTGCCCTATTTCTTTCCCTGGCGATTTTGGGGGAGCCGGTTGGCTTGAGGGAAATATGTGGTATAGGATTCATCGTATTCGGGGTTTGGCTGGTCAATCGAGGATCATAGTAAGAAGCTCAGACGTAAATTCGAAAGATTTGGAAAGTGACGACTTAGAGAAAGAGAGAAGACTATGTTGAAGGAACGGATCGAAGAAGTCACGCAAGTGAATGAATTATTTTATCGAGCCTTCGAAAGCCTCGATGTGGGACTCATGGATTCGCTGTGGGCACATCAAGAATATGTCACCTGTATCCATCCAGGGTGGAGTATCCGCGTCGGGTGGCCGGCAGTCAGGGACTCTTGGGTCATCATATTTAATAATACGTTTTCAATGGAATTCGAGCTGACGGAATTGCAGGTGCAGGTGGCTGCGGACATTGCCTGGGTAATTTGCACAGAAAATATTACGAGCCGTGTCGGAGACATTCCGCAGAATAGTCGAGTGGTGGCAACTAACCTATTTGAACGGATTGGTGATGAATGGAAACTCATCCATCACCATGGTTCTCCCTTAATGGAATAAAGGAAATGCCTGCCTTTTGCCATTACCCCATCCAAGGGATCGGGCTTTTTAAATAGGTTCAACTGTGGGTAGTGACCGAGTGATGGAGCATGCCCCTTCATCGGTTGAGGATGTGAATCGTCCAGGGTGGGAGAAAGAATCAGTTAGCGACAATGGGGAATAGCGGGGCCATGCGGGTCAGGATGTCGAGTTGCTAAAAACAGAATTTCCCCATTCATCCACAGTGGTATCTCGCTCTTCCATCGGAAGTGCGCTATAGCGCTTAAACATACCAAGCCCTCCTTTTTTTTTACGCCACGCCAGAAACTGTAAAAAATGTTCCTTGCACACGGAGCGGGTTCCTGCAGGTGCGTAGAGGGGTTCGGTACATCCACCAATCAAACACATTTCACTATTCATTGCGTCGTCCTCCGGTTGTGTCCTATGGGAATCCTTATTATTGGAGTATGCCGAACTGTGAGGCTCGAAGGCAACGAGGTTTAATAGCCATAGGCTATTGATAAGTGGAACTCATTAGTCAGGAAAGTGTGTTTCTCTTGCTTTCACCGAGGGATGGCGGGTATCGTAGGCACCCTATTGATGAAAGCTCACAAGAGATATGGTGAATGTGTGATTGAGGAAAGGAGAACGTTCTGTGTTGACAGCTAAAGACGTATTTACACAAACCCAAGAAGCCGCCTTACGCGCTACAAATGAAGATGAAAAGCCCCTTCAGATTGATTATTCAGCCCTAGAAACCAAGATTGAGCGGGTATTGGCGGGACGTACCGTTGAGATTCTGCATATCAATCAATTCCTGCCAGATGGCTATGAGGACCAAGGCAGGTTTAATGTCATCGTCATCACTCCGGGCAACGTCCTGTTTGATATGGTCTTTGGTGATTCCTATTTTCGGTACGACGTTTTTTCTTGCTGTGATCTGGATAAAATTCAATTAATTGATGGGACCTGGGATAATAAAGAAGCCAAGTTAGAAGAATCATTTCTCAGTCTACGCCTGATGCATGGGGATGAGGCGCATATTCTTCTAGCACTCAAAGACGATCAACGCCCATCCGTGCTGGCTTTTGCCGAAAAGGTTGCCCAAAAACGGCATCCGGAAAAAACCTCGTAACTCTTTGGGTCAGAACGGATTTTTTATCGATTAAACAAGCTTAAACTTCTGCGGGAGTTGAAAAGGGGAGGGGACAGACAGAAACAGGAAATCGGTGGTCCTGAATCTGAACTTCCAAGTGAGTGTCGGGTTGCGTGAAGTCTCGCAAAGGAAACCCTAACGCAATGGGCTTTTGGAGCAGAGGGGAAAGAGTTGAGCTAGAAACCCATCCCACTTCCCGTGTTCCTGAAAAGAGTTTGGCTCCTACTTCAGGGACATCTTGGTGGGTGCCCTCTATGACTAACCCCACCATGCGTCGTTTCACCGACCCGTAGGTATCCATCCTGGCAACGACTTCCTGGCCTGGATAACACCCCTTTGATAGGCTAAAGGCCACCCCTTCCAGATTGGCTTCCGGTGGGACGATGGTTTCGTTTAATTCTGATCCCAGTCGAGCCAATCCTGCTTCAATCCGTAACGTCTCGAGTGCCGATCTGCCAATTGGTTGGAGCCCTACCGATTTTCCCTCGTTTGAAAGTTTTGACCAAAGAGTTGGGAGAGCCTCGATAGGTACAAACAGTTCGAAGTCCTGCCCACCGGTTTCTTCTGTGCGAGCAATAAATCCTTGAGATTCTTCCCACGCAAAAGAAAGTGTATCCAGGGACTGAAGTGGTCCCACTTCCACACCCAAGGCACGTTGAAGGAGCTCTTGTGCATTGGGCCCGGTGACAAGAAGAATGCCCCAACTGTCCAGGCAATTCTGGAGTTTAGCTTTTGTTCCATAGAGGAGAAATTTTCTAAGGGCTTGGTATGTCGCATCTCCCACTTCTCCGACATCCTCAATAAACAGAGTATCCGGTCGTAGATAGACCCGAAAATAGGAAAGCATTTTCCCCTTATGATTCATAAAGGCGGAGTAACGTCCCTGACCTGGCTGGAGGGGAAGGAGATCATTGCTGATGATACTTTGCAGCCAGGTGACTCGGTCATCGCCGGTGACTAGAAGTTTTCCTCGCGGGGATAGGTCAGCGAAGCCGGCCTGGTGATGAACGGCCTCGTACTCCCGTTGAGGGTTGCCATAATGGAGGGGAACTTCCCATTCTCCATATGGCTGAAATGTCGCTCCTAAAGACTGATGCTGTTGGTGAAGAGGAAGCGCTTTCATGAAGTGGCGGATGACGTGAGTTCTTCAAATAGGGCGAGGGTGCGGGCGGAGAACTCATTACGGGAGACAATTTTCTGAATTCCAAGATCTTTGGCGAGTTTCCAGGTTCCGACTTCTTCATGATTGGCAAAGGCCAGGATCGGGATTGATTGGGTTTCAGGAAGGGTTTTTAAGGATTTTAAGATCTCCGGTGCATTCAGTCGATCATCATTCATGTTCACAATGAGGCCCATGGGTTGACTCTGAAGAGCTTTTTCTTGCCAGTCTTCCGTTTTGCGGAGGCGCTCCAATTTATAGCCAGAAGGCAAAAAGGCATCTCGAATTTTGGTATAGAAAAAGATATCACTTACGGCAACGAGAATGGTTTTCGTATCAGTCATATGTCCAGCCTTGTAGGTTTTTTAGTTCATTAATGTCAGAATACGCATGAGTGCCTGTTTGGCAGGTTTGTATTCTGGGTTGAGGGCCAAAGATTTTTTGTAGGAATCAACCGCTTGGTCCCAATTGCCTTGTCGTTCATACACTCTGCCAAGGTTCATATGGGGAAAGCTTGGGTTTTCATACCGTTTGGCTTTCATAGCCTTTTCAAACCAAGGAATGGCTTCTTCAAGTTGGCTCAATTCGATGAGGTAAGCTCCAATGTCGTTGTAGGGATTGCCGAATTCGGGATCTTGGCGAATGGCCTGGTGGCATTCCTCAATTGCCTCGTTCAACTGTCCCATGAAACTATACGTCCAGCCTAAGAAGGTATGGGCTTCTGCGGTTGGGCAGGTGTTGATGGATTGTTTATACAATTCCACAGCTTCTTCCAATTGTCCCTTCATTTGGAGTTCATAGGCTTCCTGAAACAAATTCCAAGCAGCAATTTTGTCCTCTTCTTTGCCCTCGCCTTGGTCTAAGAAATCTTGAATATTCATGGTATGCGCCTATGCCCTCTTGTCACAATAAAAAAATCATTCGCCTTTGAGTTTTTGTTGAACCAGTTTAGCAGCGCGCCGACCCGAAAGCAGCATCGACCCGAATGCAGGCCCCATGCGTGGTGTGCCATCAACGGCAGCCACGGCTAAACCCGTGACGAAGCAATTGGGATAGACTTCGCGAGTGTTCGCAACGACCAAAGCTTCGGATTTAGCAATCCACATCGCCCCATTACCTGGGACTTTTTCATAGAGGTTCCGACGATGAAGGAGGTCAACAACGACCGCGTCGTGGCCCGTGGCATCAACCACTATTCGGCTTTCTAAGGCAATCGGATCGACATGAATGATATCATGCCCAGCCATTTCTGCAGTCGTATTATTGACCACGACTCCTTCCAACCTACCCTCCTCGCGTATAATCAAGTCCAGCACTTTCGTTAAATTCAGGACCTTAGCACCAGCTTCATAGGCGGCGGCAATCAATCTGGCGGTCGCATGGGGTGGATCAACCATGGTCATGCCATCGCATTCTTTAATAGGTTTGCAGGGAATCCCAAGTTCTCCCAAGATGATATCCGCGGGCGCGCAAATGGTGGCCTTGTTCATGAGATAGCCACCTGACCAAAATCCACCCCCAAGCGCTAAGCTCTGTTCAATCAGCAGCGTGCGAAATCCCTGGGCTGCAAGATCCCTTGCGCACAAAAGCCCGGAGGGCCCGGCTCCGACGATGATGACGTCACTTTCAATCAGTTGATCAAACTCTTTATAAAACTCCCTGGCGATATGACGAGTGACGTCACGTTCCCGCAAAGGAGCAATGTTCTTTTCGCTCATACAGGTTTCCCCATTCACTCACGTATAGTTACAGGGTTTTGGGAAATTCAAAACCTATGGGCCTTAAGGAAATTACAAATAGATTTCCCCACCCGCTTTCCGGAATTCTTCCGATTTTTCCTGCAAACCAATTTGAATAGCCTGATCCTCTTCGAGGTGCTTCTTGGCGGCATAATCGCGCACATCTTGCGTAATTTTCATGGAGCAAAAACTTGGACCACACATCGAACAAAAATGGGCACCCTTTGCTGCCTGATCTGGTAGCGTGGCATCGTGGTACTTGTAAGCCGTTTCCGGGTCAAGCGATAGATTAAATTGATCTTCCCAGCGAAATTCAAATCGGGCTTTGGAGAGGGCATTATCGCGAGCTTGTGCGCCTGGATGCCCTTTCGCGAGGTCGGCGGCATGTGCCGAGATCTTATACACGATCACCCCGTCTTTCACATCTTCCTTATTCGGTAAGCCGAGATGTTCTTTGGGGGTGACATAGCAGAGCATCGCGCAGCCATACCACCCAATCATGGCCGCCCCAATGCCAGAGGTAATATGGTCATAGCCAGGGGCAATATCGGTCGTCAGAGGCCCCAACGTATAAAAGGGAGCTTCTTTACACGTACTGAGCTGCTTGTCCATGTTCTCTTTGATCATGTGCATAGGAACGTGGCCAGGGCCTTCAATCATCACCTGGACATCATGTTGCCAAGCAATATTGGTCAATTCTCCAAGCGTCTCGAGTTCCGCGAATTGAGCCGCATCATTGGCATCGGCAATAGAGCCAGGGCGGAGTCCATCGCCTAAACTAAACGACACATCGTACGCTTTCATGATCTCACAAATTTCTTCGAAGTGCGTGTAGGTGAAATTCTCTTGGTGATGAGACAAACACCATTTCGCATGAATGGAGCCACCTCGAGAGACGATCCCTGTCATACGGTTGGCCGTTAGAGGAACATAGGCTAAGCGGACACCAGCGTGGATCGTAAAGTAATCGACCCCTTGTTCAGCTTGCTCTATCAGTGTATCTCGGAAAATTTCCCAGGTTAGTTCTTCGGGTTTTCCTCCGACCTTTTCAAGAGCCTGGTAGATCGGCACGGTACCAATGGGTACCGGGGAGTTGCGGATAATCCACTCTCGTGTCTCGTGAATATTCTTGCCAGTCGAGAGATCCATGACGGTATCGGAGCCCCATCGAATTGACCAAATGAGTTTCTCGACTTCTTCTTCAATGGACGAGGTCACGGCAGAATTGCCAATATTGGCGTTAATCTTGACGAGAAAATTTCGCCCAATAATCATCGGTTCAACTTCGGGATGATTGATATTCGAGGGGATGATAGCCCGGCCTCGTGCGACTTCATCCCGTACGAATTCTGGCGTGATTCGAGCCGGGATCGCGGCTCCCCAGGCTTGGCCAGGGTGTTGGACGACGCCATTGGGTTGACTGTTAGATCGAAGAGACTCTTCCCCTTCCTCTCTCATTTGATTTTCCCGAATGGCGATAAACTCCATTTCGGGTGTTACCATGCCTTTGCGTGCATAGTGCATCTGAGAAACGTTCATTCCGGATTTTGCTCGGAGGGGTTTGCGACTTAAAGCGAACCGAATAGCATCCAAGCTCACATCCATTGAACGCTTACGCCCATACATGGAGGTGACTTCTGCGAGCTGTTCAACATCATTCCGCGCCATGATCCATTCTCGACGCAATGGATGAAGTCCCTTGCGAACATTAATGGCGACATCGAGGTCTGTGTAAGGACCGGACGGGTCATACACGGTCACGGGCGGGTTCGGCGTCGGGGTAGCTCCATGAGGCCCCTTGGTTGGCGTCAAGGCGATCTCCCGCATGGGTACACGAATGCTAGGGTGTGAACCAGTCACATACACTTTTCGAGAAGCCGGAAATGGCTCAGTGGTCAACGTTGCAGATGGTATATTGTTGTGGTCCACTAAATTAGGAGTAGTCTTGCCGTTAGGGGAAAGAGTCAAATCGGGTTGTGGGGTACTCATGGTGGTAGCCTTTCTCAGGATGGCAGGTTATAGGGCAATAGATCTTAGGCGTATAACTAAAGAAAAAGGCCGTTTCCTAATCTAGGGAAACGGCCTGAAAAAATAATCTACAATCTGCCGCTTCCCTACGCTGGTATTATCCAGGTCAGGTATAAGGGTCGTCCATTTAACTTTGGACATCTCAGCAAAACGCTCCCCTAGCCTTGTAAGTAAAGAAATGCTAACGCTCTGGCAGTGCCTTGTCAATGAGGCAAGAGAACCGGAGGAGACGGATAAATTCGATAATGGTTGAACAAAGGGGTTCCATTAGTAGTTGCAGGCGAATTTTTTGGGGGAATCCCATAAATGTAACCCTTCGATATAAAGAACAGGCTCTCTGCCATCATCAAAGTACGAAGCAGACGAGGTTATATCAAAAATCCTCAATGATTACCATGATTCCTTACAGGACTCCGATTGGGCGGTACTTTCTTGCGGTGGCTTGTTGGTAGTTAGAACCTAAATGGACTGCTTGCTCGAAGCAACAACTTCAAGAATACCCCCTTCTTTTTATGATGGTGTGGGCATAGAAAGAACTTTTGCAGCCATTGACCTATCTGATAGAATGTATAATAGTTTTATCAAAAGGGAAGGTGTTGGAGATTTTTGGAATCCTACGGTATTGTGCCATCAACGTTCTTTACGAGGTTGACCTATGAACACTATAGAAGAAGCCACGTTGCCCATTACCGATTATCAAGACCGTCCGGTGGAGGAGTTGTTCGACCGAATTGTGACCGCCAAGAAAAGCCTTGGCGACCAGGTTTTAATTCTTGGCCATAACTATCAACGAGATGAAGTGATCGTACATGCCGATTTACGCGGTGATTCTCTCTTGTTGTCGAAATTGGCAGCGGAACGGTCTGAATTTCCTCATGTCGTGTTTTGTGGCGTGCATTTTATGGCCGAAACGGCCGATATCTTGAGCCGTTCGAATCAGACAGTGATTTTGCCGGATTTGGCTGCTGGCTGCTCGATGGCGGACATGGCTGCCATCGAACAAGTTGACGAATGTTGGGATGCTTTATCCCGAATTGTGCCTGTTGAGGAAGTTGTCTCCCCTGTGGTGTATGTCAATTCGGCAGCAGATCTGAAAGCGTTCTGTGGGGAACATGGCGGGATTACCTGCACCTCTTCCAATGCCAAGGCGGTGATGAATTGGGCTTGGTCGAGAAGAGAGAAAATTCTATTCTTCCCTGATGAACATCTTGGACGGAATGTTGCGAATAAAATGGGATTTCCTAAAGACGATATGATTGTGTGGGATCCGTTTAAGGCCAACGGGGGAAATACAGCGGAGGCTATTCGCAAGGCTCGACTTATTCTTTGGAAAGGCCATTGCAGCGTTCATCAAATGTTTCAACCGGCTCATGTGGATTACTTTCGCAAACAGTATCCGGGTATCCAGGTCATTGTGCATCCCGAATGTCATGAAGATGTGGTGAATAAAGCTGATTTTGTGGGGTCGACTGAATACATTATTCAGACAGTGAGCAACGCGCCTACCGGGACGTCTTGGGTGGTGGGGACGGAGTTGAATCTGGTCAACCGATTGAAGGCTGAACAAACTGGTAAACAAGTGTTTTTCCTTTCACCTATGGTGTGCCGATGTGCCACGATGTTTAGGATCGATGCCCCTCACATGTGCTGGGCCATGGAAAATTTGGCCAACGGACAGGTGGTCAATCACATTTCGGTGCCTGATGATGAAAAAGTCCCAGCCAAGATTGCCTTGGAGCGCATGATGGCTCTCAGTTAATAGTCTGCTTTGGGTGGTTTCCCCTTCTTTTCTGTTGCTTCGTTATCAAGAAACCTTTCCTCTCTTCTTTTCCTTTTTTGTCATGAAAGTTCTAAAGTACTGGTGTTTGACGGGTTTCTGGGGCAGGGCTAGAATGGCCATGAACTTGTCGTGATTTTCTTGAGAATTTTCAGATGGACTATAAATCAACACTGAACCTTCCTCGGACCGATTTTCCGATGAAGGCCAACTTGCCCCAAAAAGAGCCGGAGCGATTAGCCTGGTGGGAACAGGAGCAGGTATACCAAAGAATTCAGGAGTCCAGGCAAGGACGTTCCTTGTACATTCTTCATGATGGTCCACCCTATGCCAACGGGCATATTCATATTGGGCATGGGCTCAATAAAATTTTAAAAGACATCATTATTAAGTCTAAAACCATGGCTGGCTTTCAGGTGCCGTATATCCCTGGATGGGATTGCCATGGGTTGCCGATTGAGCACCAAGTGACGAAACAATTAGGCCATAAGAAAAAGGACCTGAATGCGGTGCAACTCCGCAAACTTTGCCGAGAGTACGCCGATAAATTTGTCCGTATTCAACGGGACGAATTTCGTCGGTTAGGGGTGTTTGGAGATTGGGAGCATCCGTATCTCACCATGGATCCAGCCTATGAGGCCACGATTATTCGAGAGTTTGGGAAATTTGTGGAAAAGGGGCGTGTGTATAAAGGGCTCAAGCCGGTATTGTGGTGCACTGTTGACCAAACCGCGTTGGCAGAAGCGGAAGTGGAGTATGAGGATCACACTTCGCCTTCCATGTATGTAAAATTTCCGTTTTCCGCTTCCCCTGAAGTCCTCGGATCTGAGTCCTACTTAAACCTTTCGTCAGTGCAATCTCTCAAGGCGGTTTCTGTAGTCATCTGGACCACGACGCCATGGACTCTCCCAGCCAATCGAGCGGTCTGTCTTCATCCTGAATTTGAGTATGCGGTGCTTCAAGTTGGGGATGAGGCCTTCATGGTCGCTGTTGGTTTAGAAGATGCTTTTGCCAAAGCGTGTGGGTTTCACACGTATCAGATCCTTGGACAAAAAAAAGGAAAGGAGTTGGAGGGGTGGACCTGTTATCCACCTTTCTCCAAGAGCGAGGTTCCCATTCTGAATGGTGACTTTGTGACCTTGGAACAGGGAACGGGCTGCGTACACATCGCTCCCGGACATGGGATGGACGACTATTTGTTAGTCCTCAAATATAATAAACCCCCATTAGTGGATGTGCTCCCTAATCAAACACCTTTAGAGATCCTGGTCCCGGTAAATGATGCTGGGCGATTTACAGAGGCGTTTCCTGACTTTGCCGGGCAAACGGTCTTTGAGGCCAATCCGGGAATCATTGAGGCTTTAAAAAATGATGATCTGTTGGTAGGTGAGACAAGACTGGAACATTCGTACCCACATTGTTGGCGGTGCAAGCAACCCGTGATCTTTCGAGCCACGCATCAATGGTTTGTTTCCATGGATGAAGGGAGTTTGCGGCAGGAGGCTCTGAAACAGATCGATCAAGTCCAATGGATTCCAGAGCGAGGGCGCGATCGGATTTATGGGATGATCTTGAATCGTCCGGATTGGTGTTTGTCGCGACAAAGAATGTGGGGCACTCCGATCCCGGCGTTTTTATGCCAGGGTTGTGGAACCCCTTTAGTCACTCCTCAAGTGATCGAGCATGTAGCGGGTCAGATTTATCAAGACGGTGCAGATGTCTGGTTTCACCGATCTGCAGTGGAATTGCTTCCTTCTGGCACACAATGTCCAACATGCTCAGGGACTGTCTTTAAAAAGGAACATGATATTTTGGATGTGTGGTTTGAATCGGGGGTGAGCCATGCGGCCGTGTTACAACCGCAGGGGCCAGGATGGTGGCCTGCTGATTTGTATTTGGAAGGGTCCGATCAACATCGCGGATGGTTCCATAGCGCACTTCTTTCTTCGGTCACGACAGATTCTCAAGCCCCCTATCGAGCGGTGCTGACACATGGATTTGTCGTTGACGGGGAGGGCAAAAAAATGTCCAAGTCCGCCGGGAATGTGGTTACTCCGCAGGAAGTCATTAAAGAAACAGGGGCGGAAATATTGCGTTTGTGGGTGGCCTCTCAGGACTATCAAGAAGATTTGCGTATTTCTAAAGCTATCTTGAAACAATTGGTGGAGGCGTATCGGAAAATTCGAAATACCTGCCGATTTTTGCTGAGTAATCTGTATGATTTCGACGGGGCCGTTCATGCGGTGCCTTATGCGGATTTGCCGGAGCTGGATCAATGGGCCCTGTGGCGGTTAGGGCAACTTATCGAAAAAGTGAAAAAAGGGTATGAAGAATTTCAATTTCGCCAAGTTGTACATGAGTTAGATTATTTTTGTTCAACAGATATGAGCGCGACATACTTGGATATTTTAAAAGACCGGTTATACACCTTTTCGGCTAACTCGTTCCTCCGGCGTGGGTCACAGACTGTTTTACTTGAAATTGTGACAGCCTTAGCCAAACTCATGGCCCCTATCTTGAGTTTTACCGCTGAAGAGATTTGGCAGGTATTACCAGAATCTGCCACCAAGAGTTCTAAGCAGGTAAGTGTGCATATTGCAGAATTCCCAGAAGTTTCGACGATTTTTGAATCCCCTGAACTGCAGGCCACATGGGATTACCTCTTTCAGGTTCGGAGAGTGGTGCAGTCCGCATTGGAGAAAAAACGACGGGAGAAATGGATTGGCTCTTCCTTGGAGGCGATAGTGGTGTTGCATGCGACTGAGCCCAATTGTACCCTGTTGCAGCGGTATCTCCCTGGTCTGCCGGCCTTGTTTATTGTGTCTTGTGTTGATGTGAGGCCTGTTTCAGAAATTTCTGCCCCAGGAAGCGAGTTGGGCGACGCTAAGCTTGGGTTGGTGATCCAAGTGAACAAGGCTGAGGGCAAAAAATGTGATCGGTGTTGGAATATCCGTCAGGATGTTGGTGCTCAGATTCAGCATCCTTCTCTCTGCAGTCGGTGTGTGGAGGCCCTTGGGTGAATAAGAATATTCCTCGATTTATGTTGCTAAGTTTTGTGGTCTTGACCATTGTCGTCCTTGATCAAATTTCCAAAGCCTACATCTCGGGCTCTATGTATCTCAATGAATCCATCTCGATTATCCCAGGGTTTTTCAATTTGACCTATATTAGGAATCCTGGAGCGGCCTTTGGAATCATGGGCACGACCAGCAGTGGGTTTAGACTTGTGTTCTTTTTTTTGACATCGGTATTGGCGATGGGACTGCTCATGACCATTTTCCTACGCCTGGATCCGAATGATTGGTGGGGACAATTGACGATTGCCTCCATTTTCGGGGGAGCGATTGGTAATTTTATTGATCGGTTGCAGTATGGCGAGGTGATTGATTTTTTAGACTTCTATTCTCATGGATGCCACTGGATCATAGAATGGTTTCTGAACGGATGTCATTGGCCGGCTTTTAATGTGGCCGATTCGGCCATTAGTGTGGGGGTATGCTCCCTCCTCTTGCTTTTTGCATTTGAAAAACGGAAACCGAACTTGACCCTCCAAGAGAATCCCCCTCTCTAAGTTTTTGGGGGGTTACGTTTTTCAGAGTTCATTACATAGGGCCTCCCTCATTTCAAATTAAAAAAGGAGGCTGAAATAAGATGTGTATGGCGAATTCCTCCCCCTAATCGCATTCCTTAGCGTGTGTTCCCTCGGTTTCGTCCAGAGGCGCTCGTGTGACTCGGTGCTGGTCCTTTTGTTCAGCAGGTTCCATTATGTAAGAGGCTGACAGTAGCACGCCGGTTACTTGGGCGTGTTCCTTGTACATAGTGGTACACTAAGTAAAAAAATACAAAGGGTTGGTTCCACGTTATCGGTTGGCCGGGTTTTCTTTAGGAGAACAACAGGTTTATCAAAGTATGACAAAGGCCAAAGAAAGGCAGGGGTTCTTAGTGAGCAACCTGAAACTTTCTTTATTGGACAGTGAGGATAGCTTGAGTGAGAAAGGGAATTTTTTTGGCAAAGCATCTATGATTAATAAATCCAAAGGACGCCAGCCGACCCGAGCAAGGCAATAAGAAGTAACCTCCCCCTTCACAGAAGCAATCATGAAGGAGCATTGAGTCATGGCATTCATGACGTATCACCAATCTATGTGCAAAAAATGTATCCCCAATATGTTTAGTGGGATTCTGATCCCTAGAGCAAAGCAAATGAAAAAAAAGGAGGTTCAGCACCAAAGTGATCAGAAACTTGTAGAAAGGGTCACCCGAGGGGATTGGGGTTTAAGCCTCTGGAAGTTGATGGTGATGGTGGGTATTTTGGTACTCACCTTCGCCCTCCCAAAGGTAAGCGCAGAGGTTTTCGTAGCGCCCAATGTGGTGGGGTTTACGCAGGTGATCGCTGAAACCGCCATCACCAATGTGGGTTTGAAGGTGGGGGCCGTGACCACCGCCAAT